>JAGWZS010000048.1 GCA_018971905.1 Rhodospirillales bacterium
GATGGGTGCGGTAGGCGTGAATCTGTTCCATGCGCGGGAAAGAAACCGGGACCTGCTTCCTGTCAAGCGGCTGTAACGCTATGGGAGGGGCATGAACGAAAACAATATCGAATTCATTGCCACCAGTGAGGCTTTGGCCGCCTTTTGCACCCGCCTGGAAGCCGAGGCCTTTGTAACGGTAGACACTGAGTTCATGCGTGAGAAAACCTATTACCCGGAGCTTTGCCTGGTACAGCTTGCCGGTGCGCATGACGTGGCGGTGGTGGACGCGCTGGCCCCTGGCATGGATTTGGCACCCTTGGGGCGGCTGCTGGCGAAACCAGATGTGGTGAAGGTGTTCCACGCCTGCCGGCAGGATGTGGAAATCTTCCTGCTCATGTTCGATGCCGTGCCGGTGCCGCTGTTCGATACCCAGGTGGCCGCCATGGTGGCAGGGTTCGGCGACCAGGTGGGGTATGACAGCTTGGTTGCCTCCCTCACTGGCGGGCATATCGACAAGGCGCACCGCTTCTCGGACTGGTCGGCCCGGCCGCTTTCCAAATCACAGATCAATTACGCCGCGGCAGATGTGACGCATCTGCGCGAGGTGTATGAGAAGCTGAATGCCAAGCTGGAGAAAGAGGGGCGGCTGGAATGGCTGGCTGGGGAAATGGCCGTGCTTACCCGGCCCGATACCTACCGGGTGGACCCTGAACGCGCGTATGAGCGGCTGAAAATCCGCTCCAATAACCGCCGCCAGCTTGGGCTGGCCAAGGCCATTGCGGCGTGGCGCGAGCGTGAGGCGCAGCGCATCAACATCCCGCGCGGGCGGTTGTTGAAGGATGAGCAGATACCGGAAATTGCCTCCCTGGCGCCGGATGATGCGGAAGGCTTGGCCAAGGCGCGCGGCATTTCCGCAGGGTTTGCCAATGGCAAATCCGGCGTTTCGCTGCTGGCCGCCATTGCAGAGGCCAAGGCCCTGCCGGAAGCTGATCTGCCGAAACCTGAGCGCCAGCGCGAGGCACCGAAAGCCTCTCCGGCGCTCGTCTCGTTGTTGAAAGTGCTGCTGGCGGCGGCGGCGGAGAAAAACAACGTCGCGGCCCGGCTGGTGGCGAGCGGCGATGAGATCGAAGCCCTGGCCCTGGACGAAACCGCCCCCAACCCGGTGCTGGAAGGCTGGCGCCGGGAAATGTTCGGCGAGACGGCGCTGCGCCTGATCCGCGGGCAGATCGCGCTTTCCACCCAAGGCAAGCGGATCAAGATTATTGAATTGTGAGTAGGCTCGCCGCCTTCGATAAATTTTGCGCCGGGCTGCAAGCCAGCCATATGGTGGTGCAGTGGGGCGGCAGCCATGTACATAAAATCGGCCCGAAAATGTTTGCCATCGGGGGCGGGTTTCCGGGGGAAGATTCTTACATCTTCAAAGCCATGCCAATGGCTTTTCAGGTTTTGAAGGAACAGGGCCTGGCCACCCGCGCGCCTTATCTGCCGCGCGGCAATTGGCTGCGGGTCGAGGGTGGGGCGATGAGCCGCAAGGAACTCTTCGTCCATATCGAGCAATCCTACCATCTCATCGCCGCCAGTCTCACCAAGGTGCAACGAGTGGAACTCGGCCTTGGCTGACCTGCGCCCCGCCCACCCTGGCGAGGGGCAGGCTCTCTATGACATCACCCAAGCCGCCATAGAGGCCGGTGCCGCCGGGCATTACAGCGCCGCGCAGATTGCAAACTGGATGAATGGACGGGATGGCGCCTATTACGAGGCGCTGATCGCGTCGGGCGGTATTATTGTGGCGGCTGAGGGGGAAGTGGTGCTGGGTTATGTGGAGGCTGGGCAAGGCGAGATTACCCGGCTGTTCGTTCGCCCGGATGCAGCGGGGCTGGGGCTGGGGCGGCGCCTGCTGGAACGCGGCATTGCCATGGCCGGGCCGGGAGAGGTGCGGCTGAACGCCACCCTCAACGCCGCCGGATTTTACGAGCATTGCGATTTCCTCCCGCTTGGGCGGGAGATGTATTTCCATGATGGCAGCAGGGAGCCGGTGGAGATTGTGAAAATGATCCGCCGGGCGGTTTAGGAAAATTCCGCCAGCAACCAGTCCGCGAATACGCGGGCCGCAGGGCTGAGCCGCGCGAAATCCGGCGCCACCAGCCAATAGGCGCCACAGGGGATGGAGGTTGCAAAAGGCTGCACCAGATCGCCCGTGCGCAGCATGTCCTCCACCAGCACATTATCGCCCAGCGCCACGCCATGCCCGCGCGCGGCGGCGTCCAGCGCCAGGGAAGTACCGGCGAACAGCGGCCCGGGCTGCGGCGGCACGTCCGGCAGTCCCGCCGCCACAAACCATTGCTGCCAATAGAGGCGTTTTTCCTCGTGCAGCAGCGTGTGTTCCAGCAGACCCTCCGGGGTAAGCGCCGCCGCCGCCTGTTCCAGCAAAGCTGGCGCGAGCACTGGGGACATCGCCGCCTTTGTGAGCAATTTTGCCTGCATACGCGGCCAGGAGCTGGCCTTGCCGCTCCAGCGTATGCCGATTTCCGCCTCGCCGCCGCGAAACTCAACCAGCTTGGCTTCGGAGACGATCATCACCTCGATCTCTGGAAAGGTTTCGCGGAAGCGGTTCAGCTTTGGTACCAGCCAGCAGGCGGCAAAGGATGGCTCGACGCTGATCCGCACCGGCTTATCCGGCGGGGCGGCGCGGATTTCCTCAAGGATACGGGACATATTGTCGAAACTATCGGTCAGCAGGCCCAGCAACGCCTGGCCACGCTCCGTCAGTGTTACCTGCCGGTGGCGGCGCAGGAAAAGGTCGTGCCCTAGCATTTCCTCCAACTCCCTGATCTGCCGGGAGATCGCGGCCTGAGAGACGAACAGCTCCTCCGCCGCCAGGGTAAAACTCTGGTGGCGGCCGGCGGCCTCGAAACTGCGTAAGGCGGTGAGGGGGAGGCGTCCGCGCTTCATCACATAACCTCAAGTCATCTGACGCGGACGATATACTCGTTTGAGGCGCGTGCCTATCCGGCGCTACCTACGCTCCGTTGAACAAGCATTGAACAGGAGATTTTAAAATGTCGAGGGCGTTGGGCAGTGTGCTGCTGAGGATGTTCGGCGGTCATGGCAGCTCAAAAGAGCAAGATCTGCGTGAGCGGCCGCAACAGGAGGAGACGCAGGGGAAGAAGAAACCCGCCCAGGCTGCGCGCCGGGCCAAACCTAACCCCTTGGCGCAGCGCCTGATCAGGCGCCCGGTACAATCTCTCCATCCCAAAGTGCCGGGATTTCCTGGCGCTTTGTAATCAACTCGAACCCACCCTGATCCACCAGCACGGCGGCGGGGCGGGGGCGGGCGTTATAGGCGCTGCTCATCACCGCTCCGTACGCCCCGGCATCCAGCAGCGCCACGCGGGCGCCGGGCCGCAAATCCGGCAAGGCGCGGTCCTTGGCGAAGATATCGGCACTTTCGCAAATCGGCCCGACGACATCGGCGGGTGAGGTTGCGGTGTGGAAGGCGCTGGCATCCACCGGCAGAATGCCGTGCCAGGCTTCATACATGGCCGGGCGCATCAGCTCGTTCATTGCAGCGTCCAGCACCAGGAAGCGCTTGCCCGCCTGTTTGCGTAAAATCACCGAGGCCAGAAGAATCCCCGCCGGGCCGGTGAGGTAGCGCCCAGGCTCCATCATCAGCTTAACACCCAGCCCCTGCGTGACTTGCCGCACCATGGCGGCGAAGGCGGAGGGGGAAAGCCCCGGCTCGTCATGATAGCCGATGCCCAAGCCGCCGCCGATATCCATAACCTCCACGTTATGCCCCGCCGCGCGCAGGGCGCGCACCATCTCCGCAGCTTTGGCGTAGGCCAGGCGATAGGGCTCTGTGGAGAGAATCTGGCTGCCGATATGCATGGCGATGCCAGCCACCCGCACGCCGGGCAGGCTGGCCGCACGGGCATACAATGCCGGAATATCCTCCGCCGCGATGCCGAATTTATTTTCGGCCAACCCGGTGGTGATTTTAGCGTGGGTTCCGGCATCCACATCCGGGTTCATCCGCAGCGCGATATGCGCCACCACGCCCAGGCGCGCGGCGACGGCGGAGATCATCTCTACCTCCTCGGCGCTTTCCACGTTGATCTGCCCGATGCCAGCGGCCAAGGCGGTTTCCAGCTCCGCCTCGGACTTGCCGACGCCGGAATAAACAATGTGCTGTGCCGCAATGCCCGCCTTGGTGGCACGCAGGAACTCGCCGATGGAAACCACATCCGCGCCCGCGCCCTGCTCGCGGAACAGGTTAAGGATGGCCAGATGGTCGTTGGCTTTCACCGCGTAATGGATGTGCATGGGCACATTCTCAGCCGCGAAGGCATCGCGCAGTGCGGCATAGCGGGCGCGCATGGTGCCCGCACCGTAAACCCAAGCCGGGGTGCCGTGTTTGTCCGCGATGGCGTTCAGTGGCACGCCTTCCAGGCAAAGCCCGTCCTGGGCGTGCATTTGCAGTTGCGGGCGGGCGGCCAGGAGGTCCTGCAAATCAGGGTCCGGGCCGGTGAAAGCCATGTCAGCCATGTTATTGCGGTGCCGGGTAGGTGTGGGGGTAGGTGACGTCTTGCGACGGGCCGGGTGGTTGTGGCGCACCACGGCGCCCGCACCCGGCCAAGGCGGAAAGGCAGAGCAGGGCGAGAATGATCCTCATGCCAGTTTCTCCAGCCAGAGCGCGGCTTGTTTGGCCACATTGGCGGGGGCCGTGCCACCGTAAGAAATGCGGGATGCCACGGAAGCCTGCACCGTCAGCACCTCGAAAATTTCGGCGGTGATGCGCGGCTCAACGCTTTGCATGTCCGCGAGCGTCAGGTCAGACAGGTCGCAGCCCTTGCCCTCGGCCAGGCGCACCAGTTGCCCGGTGGTGTGGTGGGCGTCGCGGAAAGGCATTTTCAGCACCCGCACCAGCCAGTCCGCCAGATCGGTCGCGGTGGAGAAGCCGGAGCCTGCCAGTGCTTCCATGCGGTCCTTATTGGCCTTCATGTCCCGCACCATGCCTTCCATCGCGGCGAGGCTGAGCGAGATCGCGGCCACGGCGTCGAACACCGGCTCCTTGTCCTCTTGCATGTCCTTCGCATAGGCCATCGGCAGGCCCTTCATTACCGTCAGCAGTCCGGTAAGCGCACCAAAGATGCGGCCGGTTTTGGCTTTGGCCAGCTCGGCGGCATCCGGGTTGCGCTTCTGCGGCATGATGGAGGAGCCGGTGGTGAAGGCATCCGACAGCTCGATGAGTTTATAGGGCGAGGAGCACCAGATGATGATCTCTTCCGAAAATCGGGAGAGATGCATGGCGCAGATGGACAGAGCCGAGAGGAATTCCAGCGCGAAGTCGCGGTCTGAAACGCTGTCCAGCGAGTTCGCGGTGGGGCGGGCAAAGCCCAGCGCCGCGGCGGTGGCGAAACGGTCGATGGGGAACGACGTGCCGGCCAGGGCAGCCGCACCCAGCGGGCATTCGTTTAAGCGGGCGCGGGCATCCTGCAACCGCCCGGAATCGCGGGCCAGCATCTCCACATAGGCCAATAAATGGTGACCAAAGGTAACCGGCTGGGCGGTTTGCAGGTGGGTAAAGCCAGGCATCACCGTGGCTGCGTGCTCGGCGGCGCGTTCCGCCAGCGCCTTCATCAGGCCATGAATCTGCGCCATAACGCCATCCATGGCATCGCGCACCCATAGGCGGAAATCCGTCGCCACCTGGTCGTTACGGCTGCGCGCGGTGTGCAGGCGCCGCGCCGCCTCACCGATGCGCGCGGTCAGCCGCACCTCTATGTTGGTGTGGATATCTTCCAGCGCCTCGGAAAATTCGAAATTCCCGGCTTCAATTTCGGCCGCGATACCCTCCAGCCCGGCTTTGATGGCGGCCTGGTCATCATGAGCGATAATGCCCTGCTTGGCCAGCATTGCCGCATGGGCCTGGCTGCCCGCGATATCTTGCCGCCAGAGCTTGGCATCGAAGCTGATAGAGGCGTTAATGGCCTGCATCACCTCGGCGGGTCCGGCGCCAAACCGCCCGCCCCACTGCAATTGGCTCTTTACCGGAGATTTGTCCTTGTCCGTCAAACCTAAACGCCCTTTGCTCATGCGGCGGTCACTCATTGCCGCCGCTCCTGCCTTAGCCCTGGGCGCGGGCTTGAGCAATCGCGCTGAGGCGCAAACCGAATCATACGATCTGCCGGATGCGGCCACCGGCTGGAATGCCTTTGCCCCCGTGCCGCCGCCTCCGCTGGTGTTTCAGAATGCGCGGGGCAGGCGCCTTACCCTGGCGGATTTCAAGGGCCATGTGCTGCTGGTGAATCTCTGGGCCACCTGGTGCCCGCCGTGCAAGGCGGAGCTGCCTACCTTCGCCGCCCTGGCGCCCAAGCTCAAGCATTTTGGCGGGCTGATTCTGCCCATCTCCATAGATGTTGACGGGGTTTCCGCCGTGCGCAGCTATTTCAGGCAGCAACGCATAAGGAGCCTGCCCATATTGGTGGACCCGGATGGCAATGACCTGGACCTGCTGCGGACCAATGGCATTCCGGTCACCCTTGTTATTAACGCCTCGGGCAAGGCGGTGGCGCGGCTGGATGGTGCGGCGAACTGGAATACCGAAGCGGTGATTGAGTTTCTGCGCCACCAATCCCGTATGGTTGAGCCGAACCCGGATGGGTTTACGAATGCCTGATGCAAAAGGGGCCTTCAAGGCCCCTTTTGATTATCTCAGGCGTTTGCCATTGGGGTGGCATTGGCGGCGGCACGGCGCTGCTGCCAGAGGCCCACGAAGTCGATCGGCCCCAGCAGCACGGGCGGGAAACCGCCATCGCGCGTTACGTCCGCCAGGATGTTGCGGGCGAAGGGGAAAAGCAGGCGGGGGCATTCCACCAGCAAAACCGGCTCCTGCTGTTCCTCCGGGATGCCGCTGAGCGTGAACACACCGGCATAAGCAAGGTCGGCGATGAAGACCACGGGCGGTTTTTCTTGTGTGCCGCCGGCGGCTTTCGGGGCCTCGGTGGTGCCTTCGGCGCGGATCGCCAGTGTGACCTCGAACACGGTTTGTTTTTCTTCGAGGCGGCGCACCTGCACGTCCAGGTTCAGGTTTACGTGCGGCTGGGCGCGGAGCTGGGTGAAGATGGCGGGCGCGCCCGGAACCTCGAAGGAAAGATCCTTGGTGTATTGAATGTTCAGGAGCAGCGGTTGCGGCGGCATGCCGGCTTGGTCGGACATATCTGGTTTCCCTGTTTGCGTTGCCGGTGCCCTAGCATGATGCCCCCGCCATGATAAGAGAGGCCGCATGAACGCGCGCATATTCATAGACGGCCAGGCCGGCACTACCGGGCTTGGCATAGCCCAGCGCCTTGAGGCGGATGGAGGCTTTTCTCTCATCACCTTGCCCGAGACCAGCCGCAAGAGCCCGGAAGCAAGGGCCGAGGCGATGGGCCGTGCCGACCTTACCGTGCTCTGCCTGCCGGACGATGCGGCGCGCGAGGCCGTGGCCATTGCCCCGCAGGGGACGCGGATTTTGGACGCCAGCACCGCCCACCGCGTGGCGCCGGGCTGGGTGTATGGCTTTGCAGAGCTGATGCCGGGTCAGGCGGAGATGATTGCCCAGGCGGAGCGCGTGGCCAACCCTGGCTGCTATGCCACTGGCGCCATTGCGCTTCTGCGCCCGCTCACCGCGCTCGGGCTGCTGGCGGCGGAAGCGCCACTCTCTATCAATGCCGTTTCCGGCTATTCCGGCGGCGGTAAAACCATGATTGCCGACCACGAGGCCCAGGGCGGCCCGGCGTTCGAGCTTTACGCGCTGGGGCTGAAGCATAAGCATCTGCCTGAGATCGTGCGCTATGGAGGGCTTGCCCGCGCGCCGATTTTCGTGCCCTCCGTGGGGCATTTCGCGCAGGGAATGCTGGTGTGCGTGCCGCTGCATCTGGGGCAGCTCAGCAAGGTGGGCAGTGCCGCGCAACTCGCGGAGGCTTACGCGGATTATTACGCCGGGACGGAAACCATTTCCGTACATCGTGGCATTTGGGGCGGCAATTTGGACCCGCAGGCGCTGAACAATACCAACCGTCTTGAAATCTTCATCTGCGCCAACGAAACGGCGGGGCAGGCGGTGCTGGTCGCGCGGCTGGATAATCTTGGCAAGGGCGCTTCCGGGGCGGCCGTGCAGAACATGAAACTGATGCTGGGGCTGGTGGCATGAGCGAGATGCAACGCCCCGGCGGGCTGCTTTATGCGCTGGGTGATTTGAAGCCGCAGATTGACCCCACGGCCTGGATTGCACCCACCGCCGTGCTGATTGGCGATGTGCGGGTGGGGCCGGGCACCAATATCTGGTTCAATTGCGTCCTGCGCGGGGATATCAACCCGATCATCGTTGGTGCGCGCACCAATATCCAGGATGGTACGGTGGTGCATGTGGAATATCACAAATATCCCGCCATCATCGGGGATGACGTGACCATCGGCCATTCCGCCATCATCCATGCCTGCCAACTGGAAAACCATGCCTTCATCGGCATGGGCGCCACGGTGCTGGATGGCGCGGTGGTAGAGGAAGGCGGGCTGTTGGGCGCGCGCGGGCTGCTGGGGCCGGGCAAGCGGATTGGCCGACAGCAGCTATGGGCTGGCACGCCAGCCCGCTTCGTGCGGAACATGAGCAACGAAGAGCGTGCCAGTTGGGGTGAGATCGGCCCACGCTATGTTGAACTGGCCAACCGCTACCGTGAGAGTTTTCGACCAATAGATTAATTTTCCTGGCAAATTGGCGGGGGCGATACTAAATCATCGCGCATGACCGATCAGGAATTTGAGGCCGCTCTGATTGACGCCGCTTTTGCCTTGGGGGCAGAGGCGGGGTGGTTGCGCGTGTCTCCGGCGGCGGCGGCCCGCCATGCGGGGCTGGATCTCGCCAGGGCGCGCGCGCTTTTTCCCTGCACCGGGGAGATTTTGAGAAAATTCGGCCGCCAGGCGGATGCGGCGGCGCTGAGCCATGCGATGACCGATGGCAGCGTGCGGGACAGGCTGTTTGATAGTCTGCTCCGCCGGTTCGATTATTTACAGCTTCGCCGTGCCGGTGTGGTGGCGCTGATGCGGGCCTTGCCTTTTTGCCCGCCGCTGGCGCTGGCGCTGGCGGGAATGAACCTTGCCTCGATGGGCTGGCTGCTGGAAGGGGCAGGGGTGGAGGCCACGGGCGTTGGCGGCGCGTTGAAGAAGCGCGGGCTGCTGGCGGTGTGGCTGTATGGCCTGCGCGCCTGGGCCGAGGATAACAGCCCGGATCTGACCGCCACAATGGCTGCGGTGGACAAAGCCCTTGCCAGGGCAGAGGGGGTGGCTCAGCGCCATTCATCCTCTCAGCCGCCGCCGGAAGCGGAGACCCCTGCCGCGACATAACCCCAAAGGAGACCGGACATGGCCGAAAAAACGACGAAGACCGGAGCGCAATCCTTCATACCGGATGTGGACGCCATGCTGGCGGCGCACCGGCGAAACCTGGAGGCGCTGACAGCGGCCAATCGCGCGGCAATGGAGGGCGTGCAGATCGCTGCCCGCCGGCAAATGGAGATTATGCAGGAGACGATGACCGGCCTTGCCGCCGCCATGAAGGAGTTTCCCGCCAGCCAGACACCGGCCAGCCATGCCGCCCGCGTAAAGCAAGCCTATGAGAGTGCCGTGGCCAACGCCAAGGAGCTGGGTGATTTGATCCAGAAGTCCAATGCCGAGGCCGTGGCCAAACTGAATGCCCGCTTTTCCGAGGCACTGGGTGAGTTGCAGGCCATGCTGGAGAAGAAGTAAGGCTTTTCTGCCGTTCTGGCAGGGGCCATATTGACGGCATGTCCTTTGCCACCCTGCCGCCTCTGCCGCTGACCTTCATTCCCGAGAAACAGGCCCCGCGCCCGTTGCTCAAACCGTTGCGG
>JAGWZS010000049.1 GCA_018971905.1 Rhodospirillales bacterium
TATCTCGCGCACTTCACCCGCGCGGCGGTCACGCGCAAAATGCTGGCAACCTACCAAACCATTCTGGACCAGACGGGGCGTGGCTAGCCTGGGCGCTCCGCGTTTTTCGGCAGCGTCACCACAAACAGCATCGGCACCCAAAGAATATACCACATCACGGACGGGCCCTTGATGATCTGAACCAGATCGGTAAGGCCGACAATCAGCGGCACCAACCCCACGGAAAGCCACAGCCGCCGCGAGAACCCCTGTGTCACTGCCAGCAAATGCCGGCCCAGCAGCAGTACGGTGGCCGCAAACAAACCCAGCCCGATCACGCCGCTATAGTACAAAATCGAAAGATACAGGCTGTGCGGCACCGGATAAGGCGGGCAATACGCATTGTCCATGTGCGGCAGTGTCGCGGAGGGGCCGTAACCGGCAATGGGATGCACACGGATCGCCTTCCACGCCGCCTGCCATAACTGCACATGGCAATCATCCCCGCGCGACGCAAGATTGTTCCATAGCGCGGGTGCCAATGTTTGCCCGAAATGCCAAAACACCCAGCCTCCGGCGGCAACACATGCAAACACCAGCCCGGCAACAAACGGACGTTTGCCAAACACAAGCACCACGGCCACCACGCAGGCGGCCAGCAGGGCGCTGCGGCTATAACACAAAGCCAGAAACGCCAGCATGGGCAGGCAAGCAATCATCACCGGCAGACGCTGCCGCGCATCGGAACGGATCCGGTTCAATGCCAGCAGCAGACAGATATCCATGATCGCAGCGCCCATGACGGGATTGCCCGTTAACCCCCAGCCCCAAAGCCGGGCCGTGGCATCACCTTTGACAAGAAACAGCCCCACGCTGATCAACGCATTTATCCCGCCGCCATAAATCAGCGCCAGCATCACCCTGTCCCGGGTCCTGGGTTCCGTTTCGGCGGCGCTGACAAAATTCAGCACCAGGATCAACGTCCATAGCGCATTCACGGCCCAATAGAGCGCGCTTTTGCCATGCACATTGAATTCATGGTCCCAGGCGATGCTCAGCGTCGCCCAGCCCCACAGGCAAAGCATCGCCACCAGGGCCGGGTTTTTCCAATCCGGCCGCCAGCCGCGCCGCAGCGTCAGCAAAACCGACGGAATCGCGGTGAGATAAAACATCAACGCCCATGATGGCGTGCTGGGCGTTACAAACCCCGCAAATAACGGAATCAAAACAGCCCACTGGCTTAGGGGAATCTGCTTAAGCCGGGAGGCTTTCGAGGCAACAACTGCTGGAATCGGCACGGACATGGCCTCGCCAATACCCCCTGAAACCATCTCAAGACAACTCAAGGGGTAAGATTACAAACAGGCCACAATGCCCGCGGCCTCAATATTTCCGGCCGTAGCGTGGAATCGGCCATGTCTTGAGCAACACCAAGCCCGATGGCCCGCTCTGGAACAGATACGCGTGCCAGGGCCGCATGTTGTAGCCTTTAATGTAAGGCGGGCGCCACTGGCTTTGCGTCACCAAAACATACCTGCCAGGCGGAAAAGACGCCGCGCTGGCCTGGCTGCCGCGCGAAAGTTGCGGCGCCAGCGAAAGAGTAACAAATGTTTTCGCGCCGCCCAGCTCCAGCAACCCGAATTTGATCATCCAGGCCGTATAGCCGCTGCCATCGCTGTTATCGATCAGCAGCAGCTTCGCATCCGGCGGCAGCATTCCCGCCAAATCCTCCCCAATCCGCAGGAAAGGCGGCACCTGAAACCGCAGATCGGTCCGGAACGTAAACGGCGTGGGCAGCAACAGCACCGGCAACAATGCCGCGGGCAAGCACAACACCGCCACCATGGCACGGCGCTTCAACCATCCCAGGCAAGCAAGCGGCAGCAGGCAGGCCAACGCCACCATTTCAGCCGGCGCTGTCTGCGCCAGGAAGCGCCAGAACGTCACGGCGGTGCGCACTTCCACCGCCGTGAAGCTGGTGGCCAGGTATGTGAACATAATGAAGGCGGCATTGCCGAAAACCAGCGCCGTGGTTGTGGTCAGCACCAGGCGTTCGGCGGTTCCCGCAGGTTTCCGGCGCACCAGGAGCGCCAAAAATGCAACGCCGAACCCGATGGCCAGCAGCGTATAAACACCCTTGGATAACAGCACCCGCCCCGCACTGCGCAGGGTGGCGGGATACGCCGCCCAATGCCAGTTTTTCAGTGGCAACAGGCTATGCGCGCCGCCGGGTATCTGCACCGCTGTATAATGCGTCCAGATCAGCCAGACCAGCAACGCCGGCAGCGCCGCCACCACCAGCCAGCCCAGATGGCGCCAGCGCCCCGCCCCACCCCACAGCAACAGCCCCAGCGCGGCGCCAAACGCCCAGATGAACAGCAGGGCCAGATTATCCTGCCGGACAAATATCACCGCGGCGGCGGTGCAAGCCATTTCAATAACAATGCGCGGCCCGCGGCGGGCGCCTGGCAGCTCAAACAACAGCGCCGTCAGCATCGCCAAGCCCGAGCCGGACGCGCTATCCCCCATGTTCGTGAGGGTCATCTTCGAGATGAACCCAGGATTGAGGAAGCTTTGCAGCAAAATCCCAAAGGCCGCCAACGCCCAGGCGCCATGCGGACCAACCGCCTCGGCAAAACGGCGCCGCAGATTATTCGCCAGCGCCGCCGCCGCCGCCAGCAGCAGCAGCATGTTCCACCATGGCCCCGTGGCCAGCAAACGGATTATTCCGGCCGGGGATGGGTCCGGGCCCAGCAGATAGGTCGCATAGCCGGAAAACGCCACGGCGCGCGGGTAGGCCGGCATGAAGGAGGCGCCAAGCGGCGCATTCAGGCTGGGAAAATGCCCGTTCAGGCACAGCGCAACCAGATTCGGCGCCCAGAAGGAGAAATCGTCGTAACCCGTGGTGCGCAGGCTGAGCAGAATCAGCAGCACCGGCGCCCCCAGCGCCAGTACCCGCCAGGCCATGGCATCCTGCGCCTCTGCCCTGCACCGGAACCGCCAGAAAAGCCCCGCCGCGCCAAGCGCCGCCAGCAGCAAGGCCACCGGCGCCAGGCTGATCGGGGTCAGGCAGCCAACCGCCACAAATGCCAGGCAGGCAATCCCCCAGCCGGTGAACAGCGCCGTCTCCGCCCGGCGCGCCCCCGCCAGAAAACCGATGCCGGAGGTTAACATAACAACCAGGGCGAAGCGCGCGGCCTGATACAAATCCGCCGGAGCGGGTAATAAACCCGGCTGTAGACTATTCATGCATGTCCGGTCTGCTGCTCATTTTCGGTGCCACATCAAGCGCGGCCGGGCCCCTTATATGGGCGCCGGAGCTCATCGTACAGCGCTCCCGCCGGGCCGTGGCTTCGTTGACTCGCCACCCCCCTTCGCGTAACGGCCAAAGCCCATCAAAATGGCAGGAATTCAGGCACCCATGGTCCGGATCGTGCATATTGGCTACGCGCCGGTATCGCTTAAAAGCCTCAATCAGCACGCCACCGGCATCAAGCTCTGCAACGGCTTCATCCGCAACGGGCATCAGGTTCTGGCGCTGTCGGACCGTGACCTCGCCCGCGCCTACGGCTTCGGCCACCGCCGCCTGGGCCGCGCCCGCTTCAACAAAATGGCCCGCGATTATTGCCGCGCCCATAAGCCAGAGCTGCTGGTGCTGGGCCATGCGGACATGCTGGACGCCGCCTCCATCGCCGCCATCCGGGAGGATCTGCCCGGCCTGCGCGTGGTGCAATGGAACGTGGACCCGCTGTTCGAGCCGGATAATATCCGCCGGATCGAGGGCAAGCTGGGCGTGGTGGACCTCACCCTCGTCACCACCGCCGGCGCCTCCATGGAAAAACTCCGCCGCCCCGGCGTGCGGGTGGGGTTCATGCCCAACCCGGTCGATCTTTCCATCGAACGCGGCCGGGTGGACGAGGTGCAAAACCCGCCCTTCGATCTCTTCTATGCCTGCGGCAACCCGGACCGCCCGAGGCGCGTGATCTGCGGCCAGCCCTGGAACATGGAAGCCTTCATGCGCGATGTCATGGCCCGCCAGCCTGGCCTGCGCGCCCTCACCCCCGGCCTGTTCGGGAAGGGGTTCATGAACGGCGCGGCCTATCAGGAGGCTTTGTGCCAGGCCGGAATGGGGCTGAACATCAGCCGCCGGGCGGATGATTTCTTGTACAGCTCAGACCGCCTGGCCCATCTCACCGGCAACGGGCAACTCGCCGTCATCGAACGCGCCACCGGCTATGACCACTTTTTTAGCGATGACGAGATGGGGTTTTTCTCCAGCCTGGAAGAACTGGCCGAACTCATCGCCCGCTACCGGGCCGACCCCGCCGCCCGTATGCGGGTGGCCGCCGCGGGCCGGCGCCGCTATGCGGATTTGTTTAACGAACGCCGCATAGCGGCCTATATTCTGGATGCCGCCTTCAACGGCACGGATGAAACCACCTACCCCTGGCCCGGCCATCCGGCCTGAGAATTCCTCACCCCAGCCATCCCGGCCCTTGCGAGGCTTGGGTTAAACGCTAAATCCTGTCTCCGCATTCAGAAATTTTTGGGTAATTGTAAATGTCCGATCTCGTTCCCGTCACCGTCCTCACCGGCTATCTGGGCGCTGGCAAAACCACCCTGCTCAACAACATTCTCACCGGCACGCATGGCAAGAAATACGCCGTCGTCATCAACGAATTCGGTGAGCTGGGCGTGGATAACGACCTCGTGGTGGATTCCGACGAGGAAGTGTTCGAGATGAACAACGGCTGCATCTGCTGCACGGTACGCGGGGATCTTATCCGAATCATCGGCGGGTTGATGAAGCGTGCCCAGAAGTTCGATGGCATCATCGTCGAGACCACCGGCCTCGCCAACCCCGCCCCGGTGGCGCAAACCTTCTTCGTGGACGAGGACGTGAAAGCCAAAACCCGGCTGGATGCGATTGTGACCGTGGTGGATGCGAAGCATTTCCTCACCCGGCTGGAGGATAGCCCGGAAGCCGAGGACCAGGTGGCCTTCGCGGATGTGATCGTGCTGAACAAGCTGGACCTGGTGAGCCAGGATGAGCTTGAGGCGGTGAAGGCACGGATCAAATCCATCAACCCCTATGCCGAGATCAAAACCGCCACCAAGGGCGATGTGCCGGCGGACCAGTTGCTCGGCCTTGGCGCGTTCGATTTAAAGCGCGTGCTGGCCAACGTGCCGGACTTCCTGGAGGAAGACAGCCACACCCATAACGAGCATCTGACCTCCATCAGCATCAGCACGGACAAGCCGCTGTCAGCCGATAAATTCAACGCCTGGATCGGCCATATTCTCCAGGCCCAGGGGCAGAATATTCTGCGCACCAAGGGCATTCTTTCCTATGAGGGGGAGGATAAGCGGTTCGCCTTCCAGGCTGTGCATATGATGGCGGATGGCGATTTCCTGGCCCCCTGGAAGCCGGATGAAAAACGCGTCAGCCGCATCGTGTTCATCGGGCGGGACTTGAACCGGCCACAGCTGCGGCGCGGGTTCGAAAGCTGCGCCGCCTGAACCCTTGAATGCTGTGCCGCGAACTTCCTTGGGCGGAGCCGGGCGCGGCCTTTCAAGCCCTGGCGGGCAACGGCCCGCTGGTGTTTCTGGACAGCGCCGCCACCGGCGACCCCCGCGCAACAACCAGCTATATCGCGCTGGACCCGCTGGCGGTGCTGCGGCTGAAAGAGGCCTGCGAACTTCCGCCCTGGCTGGCCGAGGCACGCCCGCAGGATGACACCTGCCCGCCGGATTGGCCGTTTGCCTTCAAGGGCGGCGCCATTGGCTGGCTGGGCTATGAAGCTGGGCTGGCGCAGGCGGGCATAGGCTCCCGGCACGCGCCGATTTCCGGCCTTCCGCCTGGCTGGTTCGGCATGTTCGATCTGGTTCTGGGCTTCAACCATGCCGCGCGGCGCTGCTTCGCCCTGGCGGCGGACCGGCCCGGCGCAAGCGCTGCCTCACGCATAGAGGCGCTGGCGGCACGCCTTGCCACACCCCATAGCCTGCCTGTTTTGCCATCGGTGGCCTGGCAGGCGGAATTGCCCCGCCCGGATTATGAGGCGCGGGTTGAACGCTTGCGCGCCTATATCGCCGCCGGGGATGTGTATCAGGCAAATTTCACCGCCCGTTTCACCGCCCCCCGCATGGCAGGCTTCAGTCCCGCCGCCTGCCATGCCGCCTTGCGCGCCCGCAGCCCCGCCCCGTTTGGCGCGTTTATCGACACAGGCGCAGGCCTGGCCCTGTGCAGCACCTCGCCGGAGCGTTTTCTCTCCGTGCAGGCAGATGGCCATGTGGAAGCGCGGCCCATAAAAGGCACCGCCCCGCGCCATGCGGACCCGGTGCGGGATGCCGCCAGCGCCGCCACCCTGCGCGCCGACCCTAAGGAGCGCGCCGAAAACTTGATGATCACCGATTTGCTGCGCAATGATCTCGGCCAGGTTTGCGCCTTTGGTTCCGTGCAGGTGCCGGAGCTGTTCAGCGTGGAGAGTTTCGCCCAGGCGCATCATCTGGTCTCCGCCGTTACCGGCCAGTTGCGCCCCGGCCTGAACGCCGCCGCGCTGCTGCTGGCCGCGTTTCCCGGCGGCTCCATCACCGGCGCGCCCAAACACCGGGCCATGCAGATTATCGACGAGTTGGAGGAAGGCCCGCGCGGCGCCTATTGCGGTGCCATCGCCTGGATTGGGCTGGATGGCGCCATGGA
The DNA here is from genome assembly GCA_018971905.1 of Rhodospirillales bacterium. Lineage (GTDB taxonomy): Bacteria > Pseudomonadota > Alphaproteobacteria > Acetobacterales > Acetobacteraceae > Acidocella. The sequence continues at coordinate 6,680 of JAGWZS010000049.1, forward strand.
CAGTTCCATCATCATCCGCACCATCACCGCCACGCCGGACATGCTGTACGCCCAGGCCGGCGGCGGGATTACCTGGGACAGCAGCCCGGCTTCGGAGTATGACGAGATGATGCTGAAACTCTCGCCTCTTATCGCCCATGGCTGAAACCATCTGGCTGAACGGTGCGCTGCTGCCCGCAGCACGGGCTGGTATTTCCACCGCCGATCGTGGCTTTACGCTGGGGGATGGGCTGTTCGAGACGCTGCGCCTGCATGGCGGCGCGGCGCTGGATGTGCCCGCGCATTTCGCGCGGCTTGCGGCGGGGGCGGCATTGCTGCGCCTGGCCTTGCCCTTCGATGCCACTGAGATGGCAACGATGCTGGCGCGGACCGCCGCCGCCAACGGGCTGAAAGAGGGCGGGTTGCGGCTGACGCTGACCCGCGGCCCCGGCCCGCGCGGGCTGCTGCCGCCCGAGCCGCCCACGCCCACCGTGCTGATAATGGCGTTCCCGGTGGCTGAGCCGCGGCCGGTTAGCGCCATCATCGCCCGGGGTATTACCCGGGATGCAACCTCGCCCCTCTGCCGCGTGAAAACCCTGAACTATCTGCCGAACATTCTGGCCCGGCTGGAGGCGCAGGAGCGCGGGGCCGACGAAGCCATCATGCTCAACCATGCTGGGCACGTGGCCGGGGCCAGCATCGGCAATGTTCTGGTGCGCGTTGGCGGTTTGTGGCTTACCCCGCCGCTTGCCGACGGCGCCTTGCCCGGCATCCGCCGCGCCAGATTGCTGGCCGCCGGGCTGGTGAGGGAAGCGCCCATAGACCAGGACACGCTGCAAAAAGCCGCCGCCCTTTGCATCAGCAATGTGCTGGCACTGCGGCCGGTTATTGCGCTGGAAAATGCGGCGCTGCCCGCCATGGGTTTGGATGACGCTGGCGTTAGTGGATGACGTAGCGTTTGTTCTAGGAATGTTCCACGTGGAACATAAGTAGGGAATTCAGTTAATAACGCGATGTTAGATGTTGAAGATAAAGAATTTTGGGTTTGTAGACAAACTGGTTGACATGATTTTGGTTTGAAGTCGGAATGTTTTGACGTGTAAAGTGGGTGATTAGAGGGATTACTATTGTCAGCTTACGTCTGACGAAAGTGGATAGTGGACGTTCGCTTTCAGGCGGGGTGGGGCCATGAGCAGACAGGCGGGTTTGAGCTAACGAGCAGGATAATCTGACACTCGCACCCCGCCTTACGGCTTGGTCAACCGGATTTGAATAGCAATCGCTACTGCTACCGCAACCCCCATAAAAAGGGAGACAAACCCCATAATGTTGCTCCCACGGCCGGAGACAAGTGTTGCTGAAATATTAGCAATGCCACCGCAGATTGCCGTCATTGATGCAAGGGTCCAGAATTGAAAAGGGTGGTACGTCATGGGCCAAAATGGTCCCGATAATGTAATCGACGTATCCAGTCCTGCTCCCATGCGCTTACGATGCAGGAACAGCCAAACTGACAATGCAATGAAAGTAACAAATGATATCAACGCAGCATCAAAAATATCAAAATTACTAACACTTTCATCCATCGAAGCAACATAAAAGATCGATATCAAAAAGATAACCAGTTTTGCGCCAACCCAGAATTTCTTTTCCATTCTGCCTTCCTTGAAACTCTGCTGTTGACCATTTCTGGAACTACTACGATATGATGTCACTCTACCGTCTATTACGCTGACACAAGCCGGACCTTTAGCTGCTGAATGTGATACACTAGTAGTCATTCTATACCAGGTTCGGAGCCGTTCAGTTATTAAAAGCCTCCCTGGATTAGCGACTTTTTGGGTGGGCAATGTGTCCGGCTAATGACTGGTATGGGCGCTTACCCGTTACAGGCCGGCCCTGAAAATGACCGTATCTTTGGAAGCGCCTCGCCATTTCACTATGGCGCGGCAGGCTACCCCCTAAGCCCCCACCAGCGCCTTTGCGAATTCCGTCGCGTCGAACGGGCGCAGATCAGCAATCTGCTCGCCGGTGCCCACCGCGTGAATCGGCAGGCCGTATTTTTCCGCCAGCGCCACCACAATGCCGCCGCGCGCCGAGCCGTCCAGCTTCGTCACGATCAAGCCTGACAAATCCACCATCTCTTTAAAAATACCCACCTGCGTCACTGCGTTCTGGCCGGTGGTCGCGTCCAGCGTCAGCAGCGTGGCATGGGGTGCTGTGGGGTCCAGCTTGCGGATTACCCGGATGATCTTCCGCAGCTCCTCCATCAACGCGGTTTTGTTGTGCAGCCGCCCGGCAGTGTCGATCAGCAGCACATCCGCGTTGTTTTTCTGCGCCCGGCTCAGCGCGTCATGCGCCAGGGAGGCAGGGTCGGTATTCGCCGGTGCTGTAACCACATCGCAGCCCGCCCGCTGCCCCCAAACCTGCAACTGCTCCACGGCGGCGGCGCGGAAGGTATCGCCCGCCGCCAGCATCGGGGTCAGGCCCTGCTCACGATACACAGAGGCCAGCTTGCCAATGGTGGTGGTTTTGCCAGCACCGTTCACGCCCACCATCAAAATCACATAGGGCTTGTGGCTGGTATCAAGTTCCAACGGCTGGGCGACTGGCGTTAGAACTTCCGAGATTTCGGCGGCCAGGGTTTCGCGCACTTCCTCATCCGTCACTTCCTTGCCAAACCGTGTGGAGCGGAAGCCCTTGATGATACGCGCCGCCACGGCGGGACCGAGATCGGCGGCGATCAGCTGCTCCTCCAGCTCCTCCAGCGCCTCGTCATCCAGCTTGCGCTTGGTGAACACGGCGGTAATGCCGCCGGTGAGTTTCTGCGCGGAACGCGACAGCCCGGCCTTCAACCGGCCGAAGAAAGAGGTGGCCATAATTACAGTATCTCTGGAATTTCGCCGGCGAAGGCAGTCTCGGCGGGGCCGCGCATCAGCACGCGGCCGTTTTCCGCCCAGGTGATGAGCAATTCCCCGCCATCCATCTCCACCACCGCCTTGCGGCCGGTCAGGCCCCGGCGGCTGGCATTCACCAACGCCGCGCAAGCGCCGGAACCGCAGGCCAGCGTCAGCCCCGCCCCGCGCTCCCACACCCGCAGGCGGATGCGCGAGGCGCTGTCGATCCGCGCGAAGCCGATATTGGCGCGTTCGGGGAAGATGCGGTTCTTTTCCAGCATCGGGCCGAGGCTCTCAATCGGCAAATGCGCGAAATCATCAATG
>JAGWZS010000050.1 GCA_018971905.1 Rhodospirillales bacterium
CTGAAACAATGGAAGATCAGCCCAATCGACGAAAAGGCGCTGAGGCATTTTGACGACTACACCAAGGCTCGCAACGCCATGCTGCTGGCGACAGACAGCGCTGCCGCCCCCTGGGTGGTGGTACAGGCGAATGACAAGAAAGCCGCGCGGCTGGCCGTCATCGCCGATCTGATCACTCGTATCGACTACAAAGACGCCTCGCCCCAGGATGTGAACACCCAAGTGGTGTGCCGGTTCGACGAAACCTGCCTGACGAATGGAATGCTGGCGAGCTGAGGGAACGAAAGCCCTTATGCCGGATGGTATGTATCTGAAAGCTCTTTAAGAAGCTTATGGATAGATTCTCGTTCTCGCGCCTCTCTGGCCCAGCGTGCTGCCATAGGCCAAAGAAACAAGGACGACTGCATGAGTATTGCCAAAAGAGCGAATGCAACGCGCCCTAGTGCAAGAAAGGTTAAAAAAGGAGCAAAGTCGACAGAACGAGAATGTTTCATGGCCAAACTCCTGTTACCAGCAGAAGTTGAGGGCCATTCGACTCGAAGGTCAAGTAGATTAACGCACAAGAGCGATCAAAAAAACTTGAACTCAAAAAACTATTTTAGTTTACTTTCGAGGGCTTCCAGACGTTTCTCCAGAGATTCCGACGTTTCCCGCGCCCGCCGCGCAACCTCTGCCATGGCTTCAAACTCATCTCTGCGGACCAGATCCATCCGGCGGATGGCCTCTTCAACTCTGGCTTTTACAAGGGAAGCTAACTCTTCTTTCAGCCCCGCGAAAGCAGAAATGGCGCCGCCCGCAACACCAGCCAGGTCATCAAAAATTTTCGGTCGCTCGGTCATCGCTCGGGCCTTCTCTATTGAACCGCTTCTACATATAACCCCTACCATGATATTGGTCACGGGTGGTTCAGGTTTCATAGGGTCTAATCTCCACGCCGCGCTTGCCGCAGATGGGCAAGAGGCCATCGTCGTCGACTGGCTAGGCCAGGAAGGCACAAAATGGCGCAACCTTTACCACCACCCTCCATCCGCGCTGATCGACCCCAGGCAATTGGATGAATTTTTGCTTCACGACAAGCAAATTGGAACAATCGTGCACTTGGGGGCTGTATCCGAAACCACGGCAACAGATGCGGATTTTGTCTGGCACACAAACGTCACTCTTAGCCAAAAGCTCTGGGCATGGTGCGCCAAGCGCCAAGCCAGGTTTATTTATGCCTCTTCAGCTGCAACCTACGGCAATGGCTCCGCCGGGTTTGATGACGATGCATCCTTACCGGCTTTACAAAAACTACGCCCCCTTAACCTATATGGCTGGAGTAAACATGCTTTCGACCTATGGGTGGCGCGCCAGATAGCAAACCACGCCCCTTCTCCACCAAGCTGGGCTGGGCTGAAGTTTTTTAATGTCTTTGGTCCAAACGAATACCACAAGGGGAAGATGATTTCCGTCGTTAAGGTCAAACACGACGAGCTTATGGCGGGTAGGCCAGCGCGGTTATTCAAATCCGACCATGCGGAAATGGCGGACGGTGAACAACAGCGGGATTTTATCTATATCGATGATGTTATTGCGGCGCTGAAGTTTGTGCTCACCGCTCCAAATTTGTCAGGCATTTTCAATTTAGGTACCGGGACCGCACGTTCGTATCTGGATCTGGCACGCGCCGTATGCAAAGCGAACAGCCTTCCAGAGCGCATCGAATTCATCGACATGCCTCAGGCACTTCGCGGGCAGTATCAATCTTTTACACAAGCACTGATGGCACGGCTCAGAGCCATCGGCTTTAATCATAGTTTCATGACACTCGAAGAAGGGGTAACCGCCTACGTGCAAAATTATCTTCGTAAAGCGGACCCCTATAAATGAAAGCCATCATTTTACCGGTCTTCCCGCGCGGTTTCTATATCGGGCCGCTTTTTATACATTATTACGCCCTGGCTTATATTCTCGGGCTGCTCAGCGGTTGGCGCCTGGTGCGCTATCTGGCATCCCGCACACCAATTGCAGCTAGTGGAGAGCAGGTGGATGATTTTCTTACCTGGGCGGTGCTCGGCGTTATTTTGGGCGGCCGCATCGGCTACGTTTTGTTTTACCAGCCTGGCTATTTTTTTACCCACCCCTTAGCCATTCCCGCAGTGTGGGATGGCGGCATGAGCTTTCACGGTGGCTTCTTGGGAGTAACCACTGCGATTCTGGCTTTTTGTTGGAAGCACCGTCTTAACCCTTTCCGTTTTGCCGACAGAATTGCCGTGGCCGTGCCGATTGGTCTTTTCCTTGGCCGATGCGCTAATTTCGTAAATGGTGAGTTATGGGGCCGCCCTGCCCCGGCAAGCTTTCCTTTCGCCATGGTCTATCCAGGCGACCCATATCAATTACCGCGATACCCCTCTGAGCTAATCGAAGCCTCTCTGGAAGGTGTCGTGTTGTTTTGTGTGATGCTGCTGTGTGCACGCTCCACAGCCATTCGGAACCGGTCTGGCACATTGGCGGGAATTTTTCTGCTTGGATACGGCATCGCCCGCATAACAGGAGAATGCTTCCGCGAACCAGATGCGTTTTTGGGCTTTCTGCCGTTTGGCACCACCATGGGTCAGATTCTTTCTGTCCCCATGGTTATCGCGGGGCTCTGTTTTATATTCTTCCCCAGGCAGAAGCGTGCCGCCTGAACGCTTCGACCACTTCATGGCGCGGGCAAACGCGACCTATTATGCGCAACATATTTTCGGGCAGGATTTTACGACGGCTCCAGAAATATCGCAGGTGTTTGGGGAGCTTTTGGGTTGCTGGGCAAAAGTTGTCTGGCAAATGCTGGGCGCGCCAGCAGATGTTATTTTTGCTGAAGCTGGGCCTGGCCGGGGCGTGCTGATGGCGGACGCCTTGAGGGCATGGGCCACGCCAAACGTGCATTTCATTGAGGCATCACCAAAGTTACGGGCTGAGCAAGCCAAACGCGTGCCACATGCAGCCTGGCACGCATCTTTGTCTTCCATACCTGCCGGTCCTCTTATTCTCATAGGCAATGAATTTCTTGATGCGCTTCCCGTCCGGCAATTTGTCCGCCGCGCTTCCGGCTGGGTTGAACGCTATGTGGAGAACGGCGCCTATGTTGAAATTCCAGCAGACTATCAATTGCCAGATGACCCGCTTGGCAGTGTAAGAGAAGTAAATGAAGCCGCCATCAGCTTTTGCAGGGAGCTCTCTGCGCGCGATGGGATTGGCCTGTTTATTGACTATGGCCCAGCCGAAAGTGCCGCAGGCGAAAGCGTTCAAGCGATCAGAAACGGTATTTATGCTGATCCACTGTCATACCCAGGAGAAGCGGACATCACTGCCCATGTTGATTTTGCCCGCATAAAGCGCACAGTGCACGCTCAAGGGCCTGTAAAACAGAACCAGTTTTTATCAGCTTTGGGGCTTTACCAGCGCAGCGATTTTTTGGCTCAGAAACACCCCGAAAAAGCCTTGGATTTGCGCCTTTCCGTGCAACGCTTGACGGCGCCGGAAGCGATGGGCAGCCTGTTCAAAGTGTTGGCCGTGTGCCCAGATCACATGCCCCCTCTGCCAGGATTTGCATGACTGAATTTATCTCCGCAGCCAACCTGCCCGCCCGCCATGCCTTTTTTACACGCCGTGGCGGTGTGTCGTCTGGCTATTATGCCAGTTTGAACTGCAGCTTTTCAACTGATGACTTGTTATGTGTGAGAGAGAACCGCGCGCGCGCCGCTGGTGCATTCGGGATTTCTTATTCGTCTCTGCTTGGTCTCAAGCAAGTTCATGGCAAAAGCGTTGTTATCGTTACCTCGCCATGGGCCGAAGGTGAAGGGCCGCAAGCAGACGCATTTGTTACGAATATACCCGGGTTGACTCTTGGCATTATTACCGCTGACTGCGCGCCTGTTTTATTTTTTGGTGACAACGGTGCCGTGGGGGCGGCTCATGCCGGATGGCGCGGCGCACTTGCGGGTGTTTTAGAAGAAACGGTACAGGCACTGCATTCTTTGGGAGCTGTAAAAATTAAGGCCGCCATCGGCCCATGCATACATCAATCAAGCTATGAAGTTGGGCTTGACCTTCGCAATGCCATTCTGGCCGAGGCACCCGCCAGCGCCCGCTTTTTTGTGGCCGGCCGGGTAGACCATTTTTGGTTTGATTTGCCGGCCTATTGTGCCAGCCGACTTTTGCGCGCGGGGATAAACGCGGAAATATTACCGCACGACACATATGCGGATGAAGCGCGTTTCTTTTCCTACCGCCGCAAGACATTGCGGCATGAACCTGCAACTGGCCATCAAATTTCAATTATATGCTCATGAGATATCCCCCGCTTTTGCTTACCCTTCTGCTTGCAGGGTGCGGCACCTTGCCGCAGCCATTTTATGGCAATCCCGGTCCTGTTGGTGCTAAGCTCGCCACACCTCCTGCACCAGTGCTCATGGTGCCGCCGCCAGGCAAGGCTTTGTTAAGAGACAACGCCGCGTCAGCCTACGCAAACGATCTGGCTGCAAAACTCGCCGACTACGACGTGCCTAGCGTCGCCGGGCCGATACAAAAAGATAACTGGCATCTGCAAATTACCGCCGCGCTGAATGGAAATTCAACCTTACCAATTTACAATGTTATCGGGCCGGATGGAAAATCCTATGGCAAAATCACGGGCCAGCCTGTTTCGACGGAAGGTTGGGCGAATGGCAGCCAGGCGACTCTTATAAAAGCCGCGGACACGGATGCGCCGAACCTTGCAAAGCTTTTGACTGGAATTAACGCAGCCATTCAGGCGAGCAGCCCGCAGTCTCTTGAAAATCGGACACCGCGCATCGCCATCGGCACTGTAACCGGCGCGCCAGGAGACGGTGATACGGCCCTGCCAACTGACCTCGCCCGCGTTTTGGCCGGGCCAAATCTTGAGCTGGTCACTAACAAGCAAGACGCTGATTTTGTCGTATCTGGAACAGTGAAAGCCAGCCCGGCAAAGTCTGGACAGAGCCTAGTTGAGCTGGATTGGATTGTACGGGACACCAACAACCGCGTTGCTGGCCAAGTAACGCAAATTCATATGCTAAATCAGAGCGATATAACACCACACTGGGGGGATGTCGCCGTTGCCGCCACACAAGAAGCGGCTGGCGGCATCCAGAGTGTCGTGCAGAACGACATTTTAAAAAAGCAGGCCAGCACAAAGAAAAACTAAACTTACTCCCGCCGCAGAAGCTTCCCATTGATGAACTCCGCCACCCGCCCCGCCTTGAAGGCAGCCCTCAGCTCGGTCTCGTCATATTCGTCTTTCACCCAATCCAGGAACGGTTTTCTTCCTTCGGCTGTTTGCTGATAAAGTTTAAAGAAGGCATCCAAGATGCCTGTTTTTGAATGTTTTATGTGGCCATATCTTAACGATAATTGCTGAGCGGCTTCCGCCGCGCTGCCACCGTTAATCAAAATATACAGCCCCGCGACCAGCCCCGCGCGGTCTGCTCCAGACTTACAATGGATCAAAGCAGGACCTTGCATTTCTTTAAATATCGTGGCGAGTCTTAGGATTCGGTCTCTATGAGGTGCGCCTCTGGATTCAAACGCCATGTCATAAAAATTCAGTCCCAGCCGCCGCGCTTCCTCACGAGATAAAGCATCAGAGCCATTTTTCGCCTGGCCTCTAAGATTTATAAGGCTTTTAAGCCCAACTTTGCGGGTAAAACGGCGCAGATTTCCAGGCGTTGGATGATTTGAGCGATATAGCTTTCCCGGCACGACAGGGGCAAAGTTCGTCCAGAACAGCCGCAACACGGCATGATCCACCAAAAGTGCATCTACCCACGCATTTCGTCGCCCTTGAGGCGTAGATAGGTCGCCTTTATAAATTGTATCCATGGATTGCGCTGTAGCACATTTCTGCTCCGCCCCGAACTGTGCTTAATCAGGCAGCCATGACCGACCCCGCCTCGACTGTAGCACTTATTAGCCGCCTCTGGCGCGAACATGTCCGTAATTTTAAGTGGCAGATCGCGCTCATTGTCGTCGCGACCTTAATTATGTCCGGTGCGACCGCACTGTACCCGGCGCTTATCGACTGGGCTTTTACCATGTTTGCCCACAAAGACCCGCGCATCCTTTATCAGGTACCTATTCTGGTTCTTATTGTGACCAGCGTTAAGGGGCTGTCGATGTATTTTCAGGCCGTGCTGACGCAAGATATGGTGCTTCGCGTGATCCGGCGGCTACAGATGGCCATGTTTGGGCATCTTACCGCTGCTTCGCTCTCTCGGGTTGAACGCGAGGCCCCTGCACAGCTTGCAGCCCGCTTTACGACAGACGCCACCGTGATTCGTGAAGCCATGACCCGGGCCATTAATGCTGTCGCGGACTTTGCAACCGTGATCGGTCTGGTGGTAACAATGATCACCATCGACTGGAAGCTGAGCCTGATTGCCGCCTTGGTCTACCCGTTGGCCGTTATCCCGGTGCAAAAAATCGGCAAGCGTATGCGGCGAGCATCAGGGGGCATGCAGGAGCGCATGGGCCAGGCCGCCGCAGTTCTCAATGAAAGCTTTTCTCAGGCCCGGATTGTTCGAGCCTATAGCCTGGAATCGCATGAAAAAGCCCGGGCGGAGACAACTTTTACCGATCTCTATGCCGCACTGATTCGTATGGCCCGCGTCCGCTCCCGGCTTGACCCAATGCTAGAGGTTTTAGCCGGCGTAGCCGTGGCTGGTGTTATAGGGCTGGAAGGTTGGCGCAACGCAACGGGCGGCGCAGGTGTTGGCAACTTCATGGGCTTTATATCAGCCCTGCTAATTGCCGCCCGGCCATTGCGGGCACTCGGAACCATGAATGCCGCAATTCAGGAAGGCCTCGCCGGTTTGGCGCGTGTGTTTCATGTTATTGATGAACCAGCAGCCATCGCCGACGCCGCGGGCGCCATCCCCCTGCCGTCCGGGCCAGGCCATGTGGTGTTTAAAAATGTTGCTTTTTCCTACCCAGACGGCCGCCCAGGGCTAAAAAATCTCAGCTTCAATGCCTTGCCTGGCACCATGTTGGCCCTGGTCGGCGCCTCCGGAGCCGGAAAATCTACCGCCTTGGCACTCATCCCCCGACTTTATGACCCGAGTGCCGGGCAAATTTTTATCGATGGCACGAATATCGTGGACGCAACTCTTGCCTCCCTTCGCGGGGCTATCGCTTATGTGGGCCAAGAAGCGCTGTTGTTTGACGATACGATACGCGCCAATATTCGGCTTGGCCGCCCTGATGCAACAGATGAAGAGGTGACTGCCGCCGCGCAGGCCGCAGCCTGCAACTTTATTGCAGATATGCCCGAGGGCTTCGCCACACGCGTTGGCGTGAATGGCCACCGCCTCTCTGGTGGACAACGCCAGCGCGTTGCAATCGCTCGCGCTATCTTGCGCAATCCTCGTATCCTGTTGCTGGATGAGGCGACCAGCGCGCTCGACACTGAGAGCGAAGCGCTAGTGCAAGCTGCTTTAACGCATTTACGCCAGGGCCGCACAACCATAGTTGTTGCCCACAGGCTTTCGACAGTGCGTGATGCGGATCAGATTGTCGTCATGTCTGATGGGCAAGCCGTTGAAACCGGCACTCATGAAGCTTTGCTTGCTAAGGATGGGGCCTTCGCCAGATTGGTGAAGGCCCAAGCATTGGTGGCATAGGCCAGCGCGGCTTCTTGTGAGAATGCCGCCTTTAGCTTACCAAAGCGCGGCGCCCGATATCACGGCGGCAGAAGCCGTCATCCCAATCCAGCTGATCAACGGCCGCATAAACTCGTGACAGCGCCTCTCTTAAATCATTTCCCACTGCATTTATGGCAAGAACACGTCCGCCATTTGCTAATATGGCATCCTGTTCGGCCATGGTGCCGGCGTGAAAGACTGTTACTCCCGGCAATTCACCAACTTCATCCAGCCCGAAAATCTCACTCCCGGTGGCGTAGGCGCCAGGATAGCCTTTTGCGCACATAACAACAGTTGCCGCACTGCCTTGCTTCCATTTCACCTTGGCTTTGTCCAGCCGGCCTTCCACTGCTTCCTTTAGCACAGATAAGAGGTCTGAGCTAAGCATGGGAAGAACGGTCTCACATTCGGGGTCGCCAAACCGAACATTAAATTCAATGAGCTTTGGTCCATCTTGCCCAACCATCAGCCCGGCAAACAAAAAGCCTCGAAAGGGCTGACCACGCTTGGCCATCTCCGCCAGCGCTGGCTTGATTATTTCATCCATGCCACGACGTATGACGTTCTCGGTTGCCCAAGGCGGGTTAAAAATTGCCCCCATTCCGCCGGTATTCGGCCCGGTATCGCCATCTCCCACCCGCTTATGATCTGCGGCCGTTCCAAAAAACAGCGCATTGTTACCATCGCAAACAGCGAAAAGAGATATCTCCTCGCCAGTCAGGCATTCCTCAATAATAACTGACGCCCCCGCCATGCCATGGATTTTCTCTTCCATAATAGCCGTGACTGCATCATGTGCCTCATCCTCCGTGATTGCTACAACGACCCCTTTGCCAGCAGCCAGACCATTAGCTTTAATGACAATTGGCGCCCCTATCGCATCTATGTAATCGTGCGCGGCTTCAGCCTCGGAAAATTTTTGCCAGCGGGCAGTTGGAATTCCCGCCGCATCAGCAATCTCCTTCATATAAATCTTGCTGCCTTCAAGCTGAGCTGCAGCTGCCGATGGACCAAAGCAAGCTATCCCTGCTTTGTTCAGAGCATCGGCAATTCCAGCTACAAGCGGCACTTCGGGCCCAGGCACCACGAGGTCAATCGCATTCTTGAGCGAAAATTCAACAATTTCAGGTATATCCAGCGCCCGTAACGGAATATTCTCAGCAATTTTTGCCGTACCAGGGTTTCCAGGAGCTACATAAAGCTTCGTCAAAAGGGGGCTTTTTGCAATTGCCCAGGCCAAAGCATGTTCTCGGCCGCCTGAACCTATAATCAAGACTTTCATAAAAGCTCCCCCTGTATCCAAAGCGCGCTGTATCATAATCTCCAGCAATGAGCGAAACCACAACCAACACCCCCGAATTTACCGTTTCTGAGATTGCCGGCGCAGTGAAGCGCACGCTGGAGGGCTCTTTCAGCCGGGTGCGGGTGCGTGGGGAAATAACCGAATTCAAGGCCTATGCCTCAGGCCACCAATATTTTGCGCTAAAGGATGATTCGGCAAAAATCCGCGCCATTATTTGGAAGGGACAAGTGCCGCGCGCCGGGCTTAAAGCCGAAAACGGGGTTGAAGTTATCGCCACGGGCCGCATTACGTCTTATCCTGAACGCTCAGAATATCAATTGATCGTTGAAAAGCTCGAATACGCCGGCGCTGGGGCTCTATTGGCACGAATCGAGACTCTTAAAGCAAAATTGTTCGAGGAAGGACTTTTTCAGCGCAAGCGGCCATTGCCCCTTCTGCCTCAAGTGGTAGGCGTTATCACCTCGGCGCAAGGGGCGGTGCTGCAAGATATCAAAACCACCATTTTTCGCCGCTTCCCACGCCTGATCTTGCTATGGCCCGTGCCCGTACAAGGCGAGGGTGCAGCAGAAAAGATCGCTTCGGCTATTAATGGGTTCAACAATCTACCAGCTGATTTTCCGCGCCCAGACGTGATCATTGTTGCCCGCGGCGGCGGAAGCCTGGAAGATCTCATGGCGTTTAATGAGGAAATCTTGGTCCGCGCCGCCGCGGGAAGCCATATTCCCCTTATCTCTGCCGTGGGACACGAAACCGATACCACCCTAATTGATTTTGCCTCCGATTGCCGTGCCCCCACGCCAACTGCCGCGGCTGAAATCGCAGTGCCAGCCAGGGT
>JAGWZS010000051.1 GCA_018971905.1 Rhodospirillales bacterium
CAAAATAACATCATTCAAGGATCTTCCGCGACCAGTACTCTGAGCGCTCTCACCGGAAAAAGCGGCGTCACTTCGTCGAGCGGCTATCAAGCGGGGGAACAAGGCGATATTCAGTCTGGTAACAGCAACTCCTTCTCTCTGAGCGGTGTCGATCAACAAGTTAAAACGAAGGCGTGCAATCTCGTTCTTCAGCACGCCCAGTCCTTGTTGTAGGCAAATATCCTTAGGGGTGAAGGAGTTCGCCCCTTTCCGCGCCGCCCTCTTCAGATCCCCACGAGGCTTGCTGATAGCCCCCCTCAGGCGTAGACGCGTGTCGCGTCTCAGCTTTTGGCAGAACCAGCGCACCTGGACACCCCAGTGACCGCCCACGAGTGGTCTCGACTTGTGGCGAGGCGGTGTACGAGATTTGAGCTCGCTGGCCTCCCTGATGACTTGGACGACCACAACAGCGCTGATCGGAACCCCTCTCGAACAGATTTTATGATTTGATATCAGAACGTTGCTGTGATTTGACGAGAGCTCCCATTTCGACGCCGATTCACATGCAGCGGTTTTGTAGACCGAAGGTCGGGGGTTCAAATCCCTCACCCGGCACCAGCTCTATTCCCGTGGCATGAACAGCGCAAAAATCTCGGCCTGGCTGGAAACCTGCAACTTCTCATAGAGATTGCGCCGGTGGACCTTCACCGTCTCCGGTGAAATCGCCAGCCGCGTTGCGATGGCCTTGCTGGAATGGCCGGCCAGCAGCAACATCGCGGTCTGCACCTCACGGTCGGTGAGTTGCGGGAAGCCGCAGCGCAACTGCTCCTCCAGGCTCACCCCCTGGTTGGGCGCCACGCCGGCCGATGAAATTTGCAGCACCGAGGCCACCCGCATCATTGGCAGCAGCCAGGGCGCATACAGACAGAGCAGCCCAACTTCCGCATCCGTGAAGCGCAGCTTGGAGCCCAGCGAGAGTGTCAGCACCCCGTGCGGCGCCATCGGCAGCATGAACTGCACCTCGTCCTCGAACACGTTCAGGGCGAAATAACGCTGGTAATATTCGGTTTTGCGGAAATGCTCCGCCGCCACCTCGTCCAGCCGGTACAACCCTGGCGTGAAGGCGCCTTGGGAAAACAGATAGAACGGATCAAGTGAATAGAAGCTGCGCACATATTCAGTGAACAGCACATCCTCCACCTGGTCGCTATCGCCCTCATACAGAACCTGCGGGGATTGCGCCGCGCGGAAGATCATCGCCACCCAGGAATCGAACCCCACCCCATGGCGCAGGAATGCCGACAGAGCGGGCCAGAACCCCTCGCCGCCAATATGTTCCATCACCCTGGCCAGGCGCTGGTGAAAGGCCAAGTCAGAGACCGGAACCATCTACCCCCCGATTGTTATGCCTCTACCCCATTCATGGGATGGCAAAGGCTGAAACATATCTGCCATCTTCGCGTTCAGGCCAATAGACAATTTTTCCTTGGCGGAGACCATAATGAAACAAAAACGCCCCCGCGGCCGGGAACTTGGGCTACTCCTGCCCGGCACCCCAGGGCCATTCAACGCCATCACCGACGTGCCCGGCATTTCCGTTGGCTTCACCACGCTGATTGACGAGACAGCATCCGGCGCTTGCATCCGCACCGGCGTCACCGCAATTCTTCCTAGACCCAAACAGGATCTTTTGAATCCACTCTGGGCCGGGCATTTTTCCATGAACGGCAATGGCGAGCTTACCGGCTGCCACTGGATCGATGAGGCCGGCTGCTTTACCGGCCCGATCGCTATCACCAACACTTGCTCGCTCGGCATGGCGCATCACGGCATCATGCGGTGGCTGGCGCGGCAATTTCCTGATGCGGTTGGCGAAACCTTTTGGCCCCTGCCCGTGGTTGGCGAAACCTTCGATGGCTGGCTGAACGACATCGCCGGGCTGCACATCACCGAGGATCACGTGCTCGCCGCCATCAACAGCGCCGCCACCGGCCCGGTGGCGGAAGGCAATGTCGGCGGCGGCACTGGCATGATCACCTATGAGTTCAAAGGTGGCACCGGCACATCCTCGCGCCGTTTCAAAACGCGCATGGGCGACTATATGCTGGGCGCCATCGTGCAGGCCAATCACGGCCTGCGCCCCTGGCTGAAAATCTGCGGCGCTAATGTGGGCGAGCTGATGCCGGAAAATCGCATCTGGCAAGAAGAACGCGGCTCCATCATCGCCATCGTCGCCACCGATGCCCCGCTGCTGCCCACGCAATTGCGCCGTGTGGCCAAACGCATCGCCATCGGCATGGGGCGCGGCGGCACGCCATCTGGCAACAACTCAGGCGACATCTATCTCGCCTTCTCCACCGCCAACAATCAGGGCCATTTCCCAGAACCGCAAACCTTGCGCTTCGAGGCCGTCAGCAATGACGATCTGGATGCCATGTTCATGGCTACGGTCGAGGCGGTGGACGAAGCCATCTTGAATGCCATGCTCGCGGCTGAAACCATCACCGGCAAGCGCGGCCACAAGGTTCACGCCATCGACCCTGAGCGCCTGCGCGCTCTGGTTCTCAAACATCATTCATAAGGGCGGCAAACGCCCAAACGCCGGTCCCGGCTTTAGAGAGGTTTATCAAGCGAGGAGACAGATAATGGAACCCACAACCGCCCTGGCCCACAAACCAGGAACCTTGAAACGAAGCATGAAAATGCTTGGCACGCTGCTCATAACGCTTTCGGCCGTTACACCGGCGTCCTCAGTCTTTATCATTATCCCAGGCATCATCGCCTCGGCGGGCACAGGCGCGTTTCTCAGCATGGTCATCGCCGCATTCGTCGGCGTGTGCATGGCGCTGGTCTATGCTGAATTGTCCTCCGCCTATCCGCTCACCGGCGGGGAATATGCCATTGTCGGGCGTGTGGTCGGGCCAATCACGGGCTTTGTCGTGATGGGCGTTAATCTTGTTACCGTTGTTCTCATCCTCGCCGTCATCGCGCTTGGTATGTCAACATATCTTGGTGTTTTATTTCCCGCTTTGCCAATGGTCCCAACCGCCATAGCCACCGTAGCACTCACCACTCTCATAGGTATTCTCAACATACGTTCCAACGCCATCCTCACCGGTATCTTTCTGGTTATCGAGATTCTAGCACTTTTGGCGCTAGCGTGGCTGGGGTTCTTTCACGCCGCCAGGCCGATCACCGACCTCATCAACCACCCGGTCATTCTCAGCAATGGCCATCTCATCCATGCACCCTTCGCAACCATTGGCATGGCCACCGCCGTCGCCATCTTCGCTTATAACGGCTATGGCACCGCGGTTTATTTCGGTGAAGAAACGCATGATCCCAAGCGCCATATTGCGCGGGCCATTCTCTGGGCGCTGGTGATCACCGTCGCCGCCGAACTGATTCCACTCACCGCCATGCTCATCGGCGCGCCGGATCTCAACAACTTCCTCGGCTCATCCAATATGATGAGCGATTTCATCGGCACGCTGGGCGGCCCCACAGTCAATACCGTAATCAGCCTTGGCATTGCGCTGGCTATTTTCAATGCCGTCATCGCCATCATGTTGCAGTCCGCGCGTCTGTTCTACAGCACCGGGCGTGACATGATCTGGCCCGCGCCGATTTCCAAGGCTCTCATGCAAACCCACGTGCGTTTCCATTCCCCCTGGGTGGCCACGGTGATTAGCGGCGTGCTCGCCGTCTTGGCCTGTCTGGTAAGTGAGAATGTGCTGTTCGTCGTCACCGGCACCGGGTTGATCGTGACCTACGGCGCGCTCTGCATCGCCGTCATCAAGGGCCGTCTGAAAGGCAGTACCGCCCACGGGGAATACCGCATGCCGCTATTCCCGCTCGCACCCGTCATCGCTATGGTGGTGATGCTCTACGTCATCTACACCAACTGGCTTGACCCGGTGATCGGTCGTCCGAGCCTGTTCACAACACTCGGCATCTGCGCCGTCTCCATCGCCTATTACGTGCTGGTGCTGCGCCGGCGCGGGGCTTGGGTGCTGCGCGGGCCGGAGGATTTATAAAGAGCTTTTCAAGTGGCCTCTTTGCGAAGAGGCCACCAATTGCCTCGCGAGTTAAAACAGTCACCCGGTTTGGACAAACAAGCACTTCGATCCACGTGCCTCGTGGGAACGACGTTTCTGCTCACGGCATTGCTGCTTATATGCGCTCTCCTACATCCATGCCTGCGGCGCTCAGACGCTCGGCGAGTGATTTCGCTTTGTCATCCAGACGATCCAGCAGCCAAAGGGTGTTGGCGGCAAAGACTTCTGGTACCCAAGCCTCGATCTTGTCGTCGCCAGCTTTGGCTTCTTTCAAATCCGCGGCGATGGCCTCCTCCATCAGCTTGATGATGGACTGCACCCGGTCCCAATCGGTTAGGAAATCGCGAGATACAAAAAGCGCCATTGTACGAGCATCGTCGCAGGGTGCCTGCTTGGCCGAAGTTTTGGCGGGACCGCTCATGCCACACCTCCTGCCAGGGTGATGAGATCGCGAATGACTGCGCGAGTCATGGCGCTGCTGTATCCTGAGCAAGTAGCATTGCCGGGCTGCATCACCTCCTCGTCATACAAAGCCAGGGCTTTGGCTCGCGCAATCACGCCAGCCAGACTGGCGGCGCGCGTCTCGACGGCGTCCTTTATCGCCATGCCGATCTGCTCATAGACAGGGTCAAGCTGTTCATCCGGCACGTCCTGCTTCATTGCATCGTAAGCCTTGAAAAGGGCGCTACGTTTCTGGCTGGCATCAGCTATATCGCTGCACGCCGCAATAAGCTTCTGATCGGCCTGAAGCTGGCCCAAAGTGGTCTTGAGTACTCTCAGCTCTAGCCGCAACCGCTTAGCCAGGCAGCAAATATTCTGCCTTTATGCGATCCAATGGCCGCTCCGGCACGTAATCTATCAGTGAAACATCGTGCGGGATCATCACATGCGGCGGCGCGGCTGGTTGTTGGGCGTTACGGGGTTATTCGTGGGTGCAGGCAGCGCCCCGGCGTTCACTGTGCCATCAAACAGGCGGCTGGCCTTTGAAATCTGGCGCAAGGGTAGTCAGATTGGTACCCATGTGCTCGATTTTGTACAAAAAGACGGTGCCCTTACCATCACCATCGCCGTGCGTATCGCTGTGTTTTTTGGGCCGATTCGGATTTTTCATTACACGATGGACGCCATTGAACAATGGGCGGACGGGCAGGTTTTTCATGTTGAGTCCATTACAAATGATGATGGCACGCACGATCACATGCGTGCCGACCGCACCTCTGCCGGGCTGAGTGTGCAAGGCACGGGTACGGCGCCGTATATTGCCCCGCCCAATGCTCTGCCCGCCACGCATTGGAACATCGCCGAGCTGAACGGTCCATGGATCAACCCGCAAAATGGCAAGCTCAGCCATCCGCGCATCACATCATTGGGCGAGGAGACCGTGGCGCTCGCTCATGGCGCTACGGCACGCGGGACGCATTACCGTGTTTCGGGCGATGCCGATCTCGACCTATGGTACGCCACGGACCAAAGCTGGCTGAGCTTGAGTTTCACCGGCCAGGATGGTTCGGCCATCCGCTATCTGCGCAGCGCCGGATGAAAATTTTCAGCGCGGCAAAATCCTATATTGCCAACCCCGACCCGCTCACCGCCGCAAGCTGCCTCATCGCGGTGGTTATCGGCACCAATGGGCCGGTCTATCCGCTCTATCTCGGCTTCATGATCGGTTTTCCCGCCGCCGCACCCGCCTTCATCACCATGCTGGCCAGCCCTCTGTTTCTGGCTATCCCGTGGCTTGCGCGCCGGTATCCGCTGGCCGGGCGCGCCGCCCTGCCGCTCCTGGGCACACTCAACACCATCTGGTGTATCAAGTTGCTTGGGGTTGCGTCGGGGGTCGAATTATTCCTGCTGCCCTGCATCAGCCTGGCGGCGCTGTCCTTCACAGCGCGTGAACGCTTGCTCAGCTTTGCGCTTCTGGCCATGCCCATCGGCTTTTATATCGTGCAGCCATATCTCGTAGCCCTGGCCGCGCCACTGTTGCAGTTTTCGCCCGCCCAGCTTCAGGCGCTGGCTACGCTCAACGCCGCCAGCGTGGGTACGCTCACGGCGTTTCTGGGCCTGACCTATGCCAAGATCAGGGCGTGATCTCCTGGCCATCATAGGCCAGGAATTTGCCTGATTGTTCGGGTCGCGCGGCCTCCAGCACATCGATGATGTTTTTGGCAGCAATGACAGGAGATACGATCTGCGCCGCCGGCACGCCGCCATGGAACGGGGCGGAGAGCGGGCTTTCCACCGTGCCCGGATGCAGGGCGAGCACCACGGCCTGAGGCGCGCGCCGCGCTGTCTCAATGGCGGCGGTGCGCACCACCATGTTCAGCGCCGCCTTGGCCGCGCGATAGGCATACCAGCCACCCAGACGGTTATCGGAAATGCTGCCCACGCGTGCCGAGAGCACGGCCAGACGCGCCGGGCGGTCCCGCGGGAGCAAAGGCAAGAAATGCTTCATCACCAGCGCCGGGCCGATGCAGTTCACGGCAAACACCTGGGCCAAAACATCCGCACGCAGGTCGCGCAGGGCTTTTTCGGGCGCGATACCTGGGCCATGGAGCAGGCCGGTGGCGACAATCACTGTATCCAGCGATCCCTCTGCCCCCACACGCGCAGCCAGATCCGCCAGCGCCGCGTCGTCACGGATGTCGGCATCGGCGCGCGTCAGCCGGTAGAGCTGCGCCACACCACGCGCCGCCAGCCCATCGGCCAGCGCCGCACCAATGGCGCCGCGTGTGCCAAACACGGCAGCACGCGGTCCCAGCGTGCTCACAGCCGCGCTAGCGCCTTGGCCGCCGCCGCCGCCAGTGCGGTGGCCAGCGTGCCCCAGGCAAGGTCAGCGAGTGTCACGCGCGTGGACCAGCGGACCAGCGTGGCCTGGTTGGTGAGATCGTAAGTGGCGTAAGCCACCAGGCCAAAAGCGCCGCCGCGCAGCAGCGCGCCCAGCGGTTTGTCGGCGGGCAGCACGGCAAAACCGACAATACCGCCAATATAGAGTACATAGAACAGTAACGCTGGGGCGGGGCGGAAGCTCTCCGCCAGCAGACCCTGCAATTCGGGCTTATAGAGGCGGCTCGCCATGGTGCTCAGCCACACGGCGTCCAGCCCCAGAAATACCATGGCGGTGATGGCGTAAACAGCGGTGAGGTGCTTCATCCTCTTAACCTTTCAGCTCATAAAGCCCGACATCAATCGCCCCGGTGGTGAAGCCCGCCTCGCAATAAGCGAGGTAATAGGTCCAGAGCCGTTTGAATCTCGCATCGAATCCCATCTCTGCGAGGCGCGGCCAGGCGGCCAGAAACCGCGTGCGCCATTCAGCCAAGGTGCGCGCGTAGCTGGCGCCGAAATGCAGCACGCGGGCGGGGGTCAACCCGGCCCGGCGGGCTTGGAGGGCGATCTCCGCCTTGGTGGGCAACATGCCGCCGGGGAAGATGTGGCGCTGGATGAAGTCCGGCGCGCGGCGATAGGCGGCGTAGCGACCAGCGTCTATGGTGATGACCTGAAGCACCACCTTGCCGTCAGGCTTAAGCCGGGCGCGCAAGGCGTCGAAATAGGTGGGCCAATAAGCCTCGCCCACGGCCTCCATCATCTCGATGGAGACGATGCGGTCGTACACCCCGGTTTCGTCGCGGTAGTCGCGCAAGGCCAGCGTGACGTTGCTGCCCGCGATGCACCGGGCATGGCCGAGCTGGGCGGGGGAGAGGGTGAGGCCCGTGACATGCGCGCCCGCCTCACCCAGATACCGCGCCAACGCTCCCCAGCCGCAGCCAATTTCCAGCACGCTGGCCGCCGGAGGAGCATCCAGCCAGGCGGCGATCATCTCCAGCCGCCGCGCCTGGGCGGCTTCCAGCGTGTCTGCCTCGCTGGCATAAAACGCCGAGGAATAGAGCATCGTCTCATCCAGCCAGGCGGCATAGAATTGATTGCCGAGGTCGTAATGCGCCATGATGTTGCGCCGCGCGCCGGAGCGGGTGTTGGTATTGGCCGCATGGCGGAAGCGGTTGAGCAGGCGCGAGGGCAGCGCGAGCAACGTGGAGGGTGTCTGGCTGGCGAAATTCTGCCCGAGCAGGGTGAGCAGGGCGGTGAGGTTGGGGCTGCTCCAGGCACCGGCCAGGTAGCTCTCATCCAGCCCATCCGCCCCTTGCAGCAAAAGGGCGAGCGGCAAGCGGGCATCATGTACCTCAAGAACCCCTAGTGGGCCAGGCAGGCGGCCACGCCGTTCAATACGCTGGCCGCCGGGGAGCACACAGACCAGCCGACCATAGTGCAATTCAGGCAAGACGGCATCCAAAACAGGTCTGGCAAGACTGGGCGAGGCGGCGGTAAGCGGAGGGGTCGTGTCGCTCATGTGGGGTTCCTCGTCATGTCCTGGCCAAGCGTAACCGTGGTAGCGGGCGGAGCCGGACGGGACCGCAGACCCACGCCCTTCAGCCAGATCTTCAGCGCCTCCCAATTGATGGCGGCCAGCACCTTCACGCCCAACAACGGATGCAGCAGCGCCGCGCGCAGCAAAGTGGCATTGGTGAGTGCCTGGCGCGTTCCAGCCAGTGTGGCGCGCAGCAGGGTGCCCTCGGCGTCTTCCACCGCTATATGCAGCCCGATGGCCTCGCCCGGTGGGATGAGGGTGAAGCGGTAGCGCAGCCCCATATCCATGAACGGGGAGACATAGAAGGATTTGTCCGCACTCTGCCGTAGCGGCGGTCGCGCCTCAGGCGCCACGGGGCAGAGATAGCAATGGCGCTGACCAAAGGTGTTGTTCACCTCGTAGAGCACAGCGCGCAGCGCATCTGTGGCGTCGTGGCAGAAGAATAGGCTGATCGGGTTGAATCCCAACCCCAGAAACCGCGGCAGCGTCAACAGCGTCAGGCGCGCGCTGGCATCGGATAATCCGGCTTCAGCGAGCCGCTCCACCACCCACGCGCGCAAAGGCGTGCGGCCGTCGCCATGGTCGCGCTCATAAAGGCTGAACAGGTTGAAGCGGTTCAGCGAGAACAGAGCGGCATGGGGCGGCGCGGCGAGATCGATCAGCAGATAGGGCAGGCGGTAGGCCAAAGCGTGGCGGCACGGCCGGGTGCGCGTATGCGTCACGCGGGTGCTGTAGAGCGCGTTCATGCCGCTTGCCTCGCCGGGATGCGCCCGGACGCATTGGGTACCTTCCAAGGGCGGCGCAAGCCGCCCAGGGCCTCGGCCACCGCCAGCCCGGCCTGCAAGCCGTCTTCGTGAAACCCTGCCCCCCACCAGGCGCCGCAGAACCACGTGCGGTTTACCCCCTGCACCTCCCACAGCCGGGCCTGGGCACGCAAGGCAGGCAGGTCGAACACCGGATGTGTGAAGACCTGGCGCAGCACCGCCCCCCGCAACGGCTGGCAAGGGTTGAGGGTTACGAACCAGTCCTGCTCAGAGGGCAGGTTTTGCAGCCGGTTCATCCAATAGGTCACGGCTACCTGTTCTTCACCGCCCGCATAGTTCCAGGCTGCCCAAGCGGCGCGCCGGCGCGGCATGGCGGCTGCATCGCGGTGCAGAATCACCTCGTTGGGCGTGGTGCGGAACGCCCCGATAATGGCGCATTCGGCCTCCGAGGGATCCTCCAGCAGCGCGAAGGCTTCATCGGCATGGCAGGCCAGCACCACCTGATCAAAAGTTTCGCCCCCCTGCGCCGTGTGCAGCTCCACGCCACCTGGCAGGCGTCGCAACCGCGTCACGGCCTCAT
>JAGWZS010000052.1 GCA_018971905.1 Rhodospirillales bacterium
ACATGCGCCTTGCCGGTAATGGGCACCATGTGATGCTCGCAATGGCTCTCCAGGCGAATGTCGCGCAGCAAAATCATCTCGTCGTACCCGTCCGTCTCCTCAAAGGTACGGGAGAGGATCGCCACCGGGTCCTCATCATACCCCTTGAAGAACTCCTGGTAGGATTTCGCCACGCGCTTGGGCGTGTCCTGCAAGCCCTCACGGGTTGGGTCATCCCCGGCCCATAGCAGCAGCGTGCGCACGGCTTCCTCGGCCTCGGCCCGCGTGGGGCGTGCCAGGCTCTGCTTGCGTTTCGCCGGCTTACCGGACTTGGACTGGATATTCAAAGCGCACTCCGTTTCAATTCCGCGGCGTCAATTGGTTCACGCCTTCATACGTTTATATGGGCCGGCCGGATCAGTCCGCCAACAATCCTAATGCCGCCGCGCGTCCTGGTGCGGGCTGTCCAGGCTGAAGGCGGGCACCGCCACGTCGAGCGCCATGCCCGAAGGCACCAGCTGCATATGGTACGTGCCCACCATAAAGCCGGTTGAAGTGCCCAACGGCGTGCCGGAGCTATATTCAAACCTCTCACCGGGCCGCAGCACCGGCTGCTTGCCCACCACCCCATCGCCATGCACCTTCACCACCCGGCCGTTGGCGTCGGTAATCTGCCAGCTTCGCTTCAGCAGCTGCACGGTCTCGCCACCGTGGTTGATAATTGTGACGTGATAGGCCCAGAAAAACTGTCCGGCTTCGGGCTGTGACTGCTCATCCAGATAAACCACCCGCACCTGCACGGTAATGTCGCCGGTCGTGGCCTCAAACCCTGGTTGCATGGCGTCAGCCTATCTCACCGCGCGGGGCTGAACAAGCGAGCCTTATGTTTCCGTATTTTGCGGGGCGGCCCTCCCGCTGCTACAGCATGAGCCATGCCGATCTCCCTGCCGTTTGGCCGCGCCGCCATCGCCGCCTGCCTCTTGCTATCCGCCTGCGCGGCACAGCCAGAAGACAGCCCCGCCCAGTTGGCCAAACCCCATCTTGCCGCCTCCAACCCGGCGCTGGGCGCGTTTTTGGCGGCGCGCTACGCGGATTCGGTCAATGACCCAGCCCGCGCCGCGCGCTTCTACGCCACCGCACTGAAATACGACCCCACGAACCCCCAGCTGGCCGAGGATGGGTTTCTGGCCGGGGTGCTGTCTGGCAGCCCAGAGGCCGCGCAGCTGGCGCCGCGCCTGCCCGGCAACGCCCTGGCCGCCATGCTGCGCGGCAACCAGGCGGCCATGAACGGCAACTACACGGCGGCGGCGGCCTTCTTCACCACCCTGCCAGACGACCAGCTGGGTACGATGATCGAACCGCTGCTGCTCGCATGGACCCAGTTTGGCCAGGGCGATGAGCAAACCGCATTGAACACGCTGGCCCCCGCCTTCAACAGCAGCGCGTTTGGCGCGGTTTACGTGCTCAACGCCGCCCTCATTGCCGACGCAGCGGGCGACACCAAAAGCGCCGCCCAGCTTTACAGCGCGGTTTCGGCGGATTCGCCCAATTTGCGCCTGGCGCAAATTCTGGCGAGCTGGGATGCACGGCAAGGCCAATACGGCCGTGCCGAGGCTGTGCTGGCGGCACTCGCCGCGGCACACCCAGACCTCGCCATCGCCCTGCCGCAATTGAACGCCGCCATCGGCACGCCTGTCATCTCCACCCCGGCGCAAGGCATGGCGGAGGCATATCTCACCCTGGCCGCCTCGCTCTCGCAGCCGCAGGCGGCATTTCTGCGCGCGGTGTTTCTGCGCTTTGCATTACAAATGCGGCCAGACCTTTCAGCCGCCCGGCTACTGCTGGCAGACACACAGGTGAATAGCAGCGACCCCAGCTACACGCCCACCCGCGTGCAGATGCAAAACGCCCTCGCCACGCTGGCACCCATTCCGCCCTCCGACCCGCTTTATGGCCCGGCAGCCCTGCAGCAGGCCAATCTGCTGGCAACCCTTGGGCAGACAGACCAGGCCGCCGCCCTGCTGGACGGGCTGATCGCCAGCCATCCGGACAATGCCGCGCTGCTGGCCACCGCCGGCGACATCCGGCGCAACGCCGGACAATGCCAGCAGGCGCTGCCCTATTACCAGAAAGCCATCGCCCTCTCGGGCAGCCCGCCGCCGCCGGATGCCTGGCCACTGTTTTTCGACCGTGGCATCTGCGAAGACCAAACCGGCCGATGGAGCGCGGCGGAACCGGATATCGAGCACGCGCTGCAACTCTCGCCAGACCAGCCCTATGTGCTGAATTATCTCGGCTATAACTGGGCGCTGCGCCACCAGAATCTGGACCAGGCGGAAGCGATGCTCACCAAGGCCGTGGGGCTCGACCCCGATGACGGCGCGGTGCTGGATTCGCTTGGCTTTATCGAGCTGCAACGCGGCAACACCCAGCAGGCGCTGGCAACGCTCATCCAGGCGGTGGAGCTCGTTCCGGACAATGCGGAAATCAACGCACATCTGGGCGACGCCTTCTGGCAGGCGGGCCAGCCCCTGCAGGCGGGCTATCAATGGGACCGGGCGCTGAGCCTGAACCCGGACCCAAAGCTGAAAGCCGCGCTTGTGGCGAAAATCAGCCAGCATTTCAGCCAGCCTTCCCCATGAGCATCACCTCTTTCGCCCCAGCCAAGGTCAATCTGTATCTGCACGTCACCGGCAGGCGGGCGGATGGCTACCATCTGCTGGACAGTCTGGCCGTGTTTCCAGAGGTTGGCGATCTGGTGGAGGCAACAGCGGCAGACGAGCTGTGCCTTCGCCTCGGCGGCGCGTTTGGCGCGGCCCTTCAGGCCGAGCCGGATAATTTGCTGCTGCGGGCCGCACGCGCCCTGGCACCGGGGCGCGGGGCAAAACTGCGGCTGGAGAAAAACCTGCCGGTGGCCTCGGGCATTGGCGGCGGCTCGGCGGATGCGGCGGCGGCGCTCCGGGCGCTGTGCAATTTGTGGGACATAAGGAATGCGGATTTGCCGCGCCTCGCCCTGCAACTGGGCGCGGACGTGCCGGTTTGCCTGCGCTCTGCACCAGCGCGGATGCAGGGTATCGGCGAAATTCTGGCCCCCGCACCATGCCTGCCCGCCTTTGGCATGGTGCTGGCAAACCCTGGTGTGGCGGTGCCCACACCTTCGGTGTTCAAGGCTCGTACCGGCGCATTCTCCCCCGCCCCGGCGCTGCCCGCGTCATGGCCCAGCGCCGCCGCCATGGCCGCTGATTTGCAGCGATACAGCAACGATTTGCAAGCGTCGGCCATTTCCATTCAGCCGGTCATTGGCGAGGTATTGGCGGCACTCAGCGCCCTGCCCGGGGCGCTGCTGGCACGCATGAGCGGCTCTGGCGCCACCTGCTTCGCCTTGTTCAACACCCCCGGCGCGGCACAGGCGGCAGCGGCCGGGCTGGCCGCGCGGTCTGGCTGGTGGTGCTGGGGCGGGGGGCTTTACCAGCCGCCCCAGACCGGCTTATGAGAGCCCGCACGCGATGGGACGTCGCCAAGCGGTAAGGCAGCGGATTTTGATTCCGCCATGCGGAGGTTCGAATCCTCCCGTCCCAGCCAGCCTCATGCCACCGGCAAATATAAGATCGCCGTGCATCCCGCTCCAGGCGCGCTCTCCAGTTCCAGCCGCCCCCCGGCCGCTGCCGCAACGCGCACTGCAATGGCCAGGCCAAGCCCTCGCCCCACGCCGCTGGTGCGGGTGGAAAACAGCAAGCCGCACGCCTGCGCCTTAATGTCCGGCGGCATCCCCGGCCCCTCATCCCGTACCATCACCACCGCCCCGCCCGCTTGCGCCACAGCGCTAAGCCTGATCGCCCCCCCGCCTTCCCGTACCGCCTCACGGGCATTGCGCAGCAATTCCAGTATGGCCAGGCGAAGTTCCGCGGGGTCCGCCAAAACCTCCGGCGTTTCCTCAGGCAAATGCAGTTCCACCCCCTGCCCTTCCGGCATGGCGGCAATGCCGCGCAGCAGCCCGGCCAGCGGCACCGCTTCCGGCGCCTGTGTCATCCGGCCGGAATAAACCAACAACCTCTGGGCAAATTCCACTGCCCTGGCGCTGGAGGTGTTGGCACCATCGATATACCCATCCAGCCCGGCAGCGCCGGTCCGCGCCACGCGCATCTGGAGCAGTTCCAGATTGCCGATCACCCCGGTAAGAAGATTATTGAAATCATGCGCCACCTGAGCGGCAAACGCCTCCAACGCCGGGCTTCGGTCATTCCCCTCATCTGATGTCATGAAGCTGCCATGAGATAATATTGCATTGCTGCGGCTTTTGAAAAAGCCGCCTCACCGCAAAGCCCGCCAGCTAAGCCACACCGCGCAAAAACGCCACAAGCCCCGCCGTCGAGCCATCGGCCTGCGCGGCACTTTCCTTACCCTCCACCACCGGCAGTAATTTCGTCGCCAGCTCCTTGCCCAGCTCCACACCCCACTGGTCGAACGCGTTGATCTCCCAGATCGCGGCTTCCGTGAACACGCGATGCTCATACAGCGCGATCAGCTTGCCCAACGTCGCCGGGTCCAGCTGCTCATAAGCAATAACAAGCGAAGGCCGGTTGCCGGGAAACACCCGGTGCGGGTTGCCGCCTGCGTCCTCTAGCGTGCGGCCTTGCAGCAGCGCCTGGGCCTGCGCGAGGCAATTGGCGATAAGCAGGCTGTGATGCTGCTTCAGCTCCGGTTCGTGCCCACGCGCCGCAATATAAAATTCGCACGGAATCACATCCGTGCCCTGGTGCAAAAGCTGGTAGAAGGCGTGCTGGCCGTTGGTGCCTGGTTCGCCAAACACCAGCGGCCCGGTGGGGCAGGCAACAGGCTCGCCCTCCCGCGTCACGCGCTTGCCGCTGGACTCCATGTCCAGCTGCTGAAGATAGGCCGGAAAACGCGCCAGGCGCTGGTCATAGGGCAAAATGGCGCGGGCGGGGTAGCCCAGTACATCGCGGTGCCAAACGCCCGCCAGCGCCAGCAGCACAGGCAGGTTCTGCTCCAGCGGCGTGTTAAGAAAATGCTCGTCCATCTCCCGCGCGCCGGCCAGGAAGGCACGAAAGTTTTTAGCCCCTATGGCAATGGCCACCGGCAGCCCAACTGACGACCAGACGGAATAGCGCCCGCCCACCCAATCCCAAAACCCAAAGATACGCTCAGCGGAAATGCCAAAGCCAGCGCATTTTTCAATGGCGGTGGAAACCGCGCAGAAATGCGCCCCCACCGCCGCTTCTCCCAGCGCGGCCGCAACCCAGCGCCGGGCGGAATTGGCGTTGGTCATGGTCTCCACCGTGGTGAAGGTTTTCGAGGCGACGATAAACAATGTGCGCGCCGGGTTCAGCCTGCACAGCGTGTCCGCGATATGCGCGCCATCCACGTTCGAGACAAAATGCAAATGCGGCCCGTCATGGTAAGGCGCCAGCGCGCCTGTGGCCATGGCGGGGCCGAGGTCCGAGCCGCCAATGCCGATATTCACCACATCGGTGAAGGGCGCACCGTCTGACGACGCGATCGCACCGCTGCGGACCGCTTCCGCGAAGTCCAGAAAACGGCCCAATGTTTCCTGAATCAGCGGCACCACGTTGTGGCCTGCAACCTGCACAACCACCTCCGCTGGCGCGCGCAGGGCGGTGTGCAAAACCGCCCGCTGCTCAGTATTGTTGATGGCCTCGCCTGCAAACATCGCATCGCGCCGGGCTTCCAGCCCCGCCGCGCGGGCCAGCGCCAGCAACGCGGTCAGGCTTTCCGTGGTGAGTGATGTTTTTGAAAAATCCAGCAGCACACCCGCCCCTTGCGCGGAAAATTGCGCAAAGCGTTGTGGGTTGGCGGCAAACAGCGCGCGAATATCAGACGCTTCGGCGGCCTGCTTTGTCATCTCCGCCCATTTCGTGCCGCTCATCTAAGCCTCTTCCCCTGCCTGTTCATGAATTTAACCGTTCCGCTCCCGAAGCCAAGAGGCTCTACTCATCCATCCTCACGCCGGGATGAAAGAAGGCATAAACCGCTCTGGCCGTGGCACGGTTAATGCCGGTCACCGCTTCCAAATCCTTCAACCCCGCCCCTTTCACGCCCCGGGCGGAGCCAAAATGCAGCAGCAGCGCCTTCTTGCGCGCCGCCCCAATGCCGGGGACTTCATCCAGCTCTGAGGTGGTGATTTTTTTGCTGCGCGCGGCGCGATGGGTGGTGATGGCGAAGCGGTGCGCCTCGTCGCGCAGCCGTTGCAGGAAGTAGAGCACCGCATCGCGCGGCGGCAGTTGGAAAGGCTCACGCCCTTCCATATGGAACCATTCGCGCCCGGCATCGCGGTCTGGCCCCTTGGCGATGGCGACGAGCGGAATATCCTCCAGCCCCAGATCCGCCATCACCGCCTTGGCCGCCGATAGCTGCCCCGCCCCGCCATCAATCAGCACCAGATCTGGCCAGGTCTCGCCGTTGCGGTCGGGGTCTTCCTCCAGGGCGCGGCCAAAGCGGCGTTGCAGCACCTCGCGCATCATCCCGAAATCATCGCCAGGGGTGATGACGCTTTTGATGGAGAATTTGCGATAGGCGGATTTCATCGGCCCTTCCGGCCCGGCCACCACCATCACGCCGTAAGCATTCGTGCCCATGATGTGGGAATTGTCATAGGTCTCGATGCGCCTGGGCGTTTCAGGCAACGCGAACAATTCGCCCACCGCCGCCAGCAGCTTGCCCTGCCCGGCGGTCTCGGCCAGTTTTCTCTCAAGTGCCTCGCGTGCATTGGTGGCGGCGTGGGCCACTACCTCGGCCTTCTCGCCGCGCTGGGGTACGAGAATATGCACCCGCCGCTCGGCCTTCAGGCTCAGCGCATCCTCCAGCAGGGATTGTTCCTCCACCGCGTGGTTGAGCAGGATTTGCGGCGGGGGCGGTTTGTCGTCGTAAAACTGTGCGATAAAGGCGGAAAAAATTTCCGCCGCCTCCTCGTCCTTCGTATGGGCCGGAAAAAAACTCCGATTACCGTTATTGCGCCCGCCACGGATAAAGAACACCTGCACGCAAGCCTGCCCCGCCTGCTGGTGCAGCGCGATCACATCCGCATCCCCTAGGCTGGAGGGGTTAATCACGTCGTTGCCCTGCACATAGGCCAAGCCGCGAATCCGGTCCCGCAGCGCGGCGGCACGCTCAAACTCAAGCTTTTCAGCGGCTTGCTGCATCGCAGCGGCCAGCTCTTTCTGCACCGCGCTAGTTTTTCCCTGCAGGAAATCCTTCGCCTGGGCCACCAGCGCGCCATAATCCTGCGCACTCACCCGGCCCACGCAGGGGGCGGAGCAGCGTTTGATCTGAAACAGCAGACAGGGCCTTGTGCGGTTAGCGAACACAGTGTCCGCGCAGGTGCGCAGCAGAAACACGCGCTGCAGCGCCTGCACGGTTTGGTTGACCGCCCAAACGGAGGCAAACGGCCCCCAATACACATCTGACTTGTTTTGCGCGCCGCGATGCTTGGCCAGACGCGGAAACTCATGCCCGGCCGTAAGCACCAGCCAGGGGTAGGTTTTATCGTCCCGCAGCAGAATATTGTAACGCGGTTTCAGGCGCTTGATGAGGTTCGCTTCAAGCAGCAGCGCTTCCGCTTCCGTGTGGGTGGTCACAATCTCCATGGCGGCGGTCTCCGCCACCATGCGCCGCAGCCGCTCCGGCAGGCGGTTGATCTGCGTGTACGAGACAACGCGCTTCTTTAGGTTCCGCGCCTTGCCCACATAAAGCGCCTCGCCTTTTTCATCCAGCATCCGGTACACGCCGGGATTGCCGGGCATCGTCTCCAGCGCGGTTTCAATCACCTTCACGCCGGTTAGCGGAATATCCAACTTATCCCCTCCCGCCTGTGGATAAGTATGTGGACTGACTGTACCCCACCCCTGAACATCTTGTTATGGCATGTTTCCGCCAAAACAGCGGCGCCACACGATTACCTTCAGTTAATATATTGATTTTCAATATAAAATTTATTACCTGTTTGTAAAGCAATAACTCTCATGCCGTGCCAAAACTCTTTGATCCTGCACGGTTCCAGCCCGTGGACAACTAGATATTCCGGCGCTCAATCTCCACGCCCACGCTGGCGGCATCCGCCACCGCGTCCAGCTTTTCAACCATCACCCTGGCCACGCGAATACGCGTGTTCCGTAGGCACGCTTCCGCCACGCGCTCGGCCAGCGTCTCCACCAGCTGCACATGCCCGGCCGCCACAACATCGCGCACAGCGCCTATCACCGTATCGTAATCCACCACACGGCCAAGCTCGTCCGCCCCCACCGCCGGGCGAGAAAGGTTGGCAGCCCCGTCGTCCTCCACGGCCAAATCCAAATTCACGCGGATACGCTGGGTACGGCCCTGCTCATGCGCGTAAACGCCAATCCGCGCGTTCAGGGTCAGGTCACGTACAAACATGCGCCTCGTGGCGCGGCTGGCATCGGCAAGGCGGGAATGGTCCATGCGCCACCTTGTGCGCCGCGGGCAGCGGATTGGCAATAAACCGGGGTTTCTAGCCGGAATGTGTTGGGTTAGCCTCAGGCGATGAAACGCTTCTTATGTCTTCTCACCCTGCCCGTGCTGCTGGGCGCGGCCGCCCCCGCCACCACGCCAATGCCCGCGCCCGCCAATGTGCACGCCAGCCACGGCTGGGTCCGCTACCTGCTGCCCAACCTGCCGGCCGCTGGCTACATGACACTGACGAACACGGGGGACATCACCACCAGGCTGGTGGGCGCCAGCTCGCCTGCCTGCGGCACTCTGATGCTGCATGAAAGCCTGAACAACGGCGGCACGGCCATGATGACGATGGTAAAAAGCCTCACCATCCCCGCGCATGGGCAGGTAAGCCTGGCGGAAGGCGGTTACCATTTGATGTGCACGCGGCCAAAAATGGCGCCGGGCAGCAAAATCAGCCTGATATTGAGCTTCAGCGATGGCGATGATCTGCTGCTGCTGCTGCCTGTGTACGGCCCCGCCGGCCCAGGCAAGGAATAAATCGCTGGCGGTTGGCAGCAGGGCCGCAAGAGAATAAGGGTTTCGCCAGATTTCCGTTTGAGTTTCAGTTTAAGGACAAAGCCCCATGCCCGACGCCACCCTGCCCAGCGACTATAAGGTCAAGGACATCTCCCTGGCCGAATGGGGCCGCAAGGAAATCGCCATGGCCGAGGATGAAATGCCCGGCCTGATGGCGCTGCGCGCGGAGTTCGGCAAATCCAAGCCGCTTTCCGGCGCGCGCATCGTCGGCTGCCTGCACATGACCATCCAGACCGCCGTGCTGATCGAGACGCTGGTGGCACTTGGCGCGTCCGTGCGCTGGTCCTCCTGCAATATCTTCTCGACGCAGGATCAGGCCGCCGCCGCCATTGCCGCCGCCGGCATCCCCGTATTCGCCTGGAAGGGCTTAAGCGAGGAAGAGTTCTGGTGGTGCATCGAGCAGACGCTGCGCGGCCCAGATGGCTGGACACCGAACATGATCCTGGACGATGGCGGCGACGTGACGCAGATCATGCACGACAAATACCCCGAGATGCTGGCCAATGTGAAAGGCATCTCCGAGGAAACCACCACCGGCGTGCACCGGCTGTGGGAGATGGCCAAGGCCGGCAAGCTGCTGGTGCCCGCCATCAACGTGAATGACAGCGTGACGAAGTCCAAGTTCGACAATCTCTATGGCTGCCGCGAGAGCCTGGTGGATGGCATCCGCCGTGGCACGGATGTGATGATGTCCGGCAAGGT
>JAGWZS010000304.1 GCA_018971905.1 Rhodospirillales bacterium
CTCAGCGGGTCGAATTTCACGTTTACACGCGAGGTTTGCGGCAAGGCCGTGAGCGCGAAGACAAACGCCAGACCGCCAAAGGGCAGGTTGATCAGGAACAGCCATTTCCAATTGGCCACGGAGAGCACGGCCGCCCCCACGGAAGGCCCCAGCGCCACGCCCAGCGCGATGATCAGCCCATTGAGTGCAATGCCCCGCCCGAGCAGTTTTGAGGGGTAGATGTAGCGCACCAGTGCTGCGTTCACGCCCAGAATACAGGCGCCGCCCAACCCTTGCAGGGCCCGCGCCACCGCCAGTTCCGGCAATGTCTGCGACATCGCGCAGAGCAGCGAGGCCACCACGAACATGACAAGCCCGATGCGGCACATGCGGGCATGGCCGAATTTTTCACCCAGCCGTGCCACAGGCAACAGCGCCGTTACATTGGCGAGCTGATAGGCGTTGATAACCCAGATGGAAGCCGAGGCCGTGGCGTGGATATCGCGCGCGATCTCGGGCATGGCGATGTTGACCACCGCGTAGTCCAGCACGGACAGCAGCACGGCCATGGCCACGGCCGCCATGGCCCGCAGCCTGGCGGGGCGGGGCAGACCATCCTGAAGCGGGGCGGCGGCCATAGGGGCGGCTTTTGGATTCAGACCGCCTCGCTGAGCCTGATCGCTGCCTTGCAACCCAGCCTGATGAGGCCGGAGAGCAGCTTATAGGCAGGGGCTTGTTCGGCGCCGTTCTCCAGGCCGATGTCGCGGTGTTCCAATTCCTCCTGCCGGAAATGCTCGATCGTGTCTTTCAGCGCCGCCTCCTCCGGCCCCAGCGCATCACGCTGCGCGGCGTAATGGGCATCTATGGTTTCCTCCACCGCCACGGTGCAGGCCATGGCGGCTTTCTCGCCAAGGGCGGCGGTGAGCGCGCCAAGGGCAAAACCCGCCACATGCCAAAACGGCAGCATGGCGGTGGGGCGCACGCGGCGCTCAGCAATTAATTGCTCAAATTTTTCCTTGTGAACCGTTTCCTGTTCCAGCATGTGGCGGAGCAGATCACCCTTCGGCCCACGGCCCAGCACTGCAAGCTGCCCGGCATAAATGCGCTCGGCGCCGTATTCGCCGGCATGGTCCACGCGGATGTAACGCTTGGTTGTCTCGTTCATGTGCGCCTCCTGCCTGGCCGCGCCGCCATCCAGAACAATAGCGCGGCGAATATGATCGTGAAGCAGAAATCCATCTGCGCCATCGAGATGGGAAAGCCGGGAATAAGGCGCACCGGCCAGTCGCACGGCACGCCAGGGGTGAGCGGCAGGGCGGCACCAGGGGCAAGGATGCCGTTGCATTCCGGCAGCGGCGATGGCCACCAGTGGAATTCCACCCCCACATGTACCCCGGATATGACGGTGCCGCCCAGCATCACCACCCCGGCAAGCGCCACAAGGGCGCGGGCCAGCCCGCCGCCGATGAGCAAAGCCAACAGCCCAAGCAGGATGGTGATGCGGTAGGGCCAACGCTCCCACAAACATAATTCGCACGGCACATAGTGCAGCCGGTATTGCACAAAATACGCCACCCCAAGGGCCGCAGCCGCAACCACCGCCGTGAGGAGACCCGCGAGACGAAAATTCATGCCCTGGCTTTTGCTCCTTTTTGGCTGCGCCGCCAATCCGCATGAAAAGGGGGCCAACGCCCCCTGTCTTTACGATTTTAAAGAATGAACCGCGACAAATCGCCCTTGGAAGCCAATGGCGCCACACGCTCATTCACATAAGGCGCGTCGATGGTGATCTTCTCGCCTGAACGGTCGGTGGCGGAGAAGGAGATTTCCTCCAGCAGCCGTTCAATAACGGTGGCGAGACGCCTGGCACCGATATTCTC
>JAGWZS010000053.1 GCA_018971905.1 Rhodospirillales bacterium
TCCTGGCCAGCATGAAAACTTTTCCGGCCTCGAGCGAATGAATGGGTACGGCAACCCCAACATTAGGAGCTCGTTCATGTCGGCCGTAGGTTCAATTCTCACCAACTCCGGGGCGCTTTCGGCGCTCAACTCCATCGCCGCCACCTCCCAGACCAACAACACACTGCAGAGCGAACTGGCGAGCGGTCTGGCGATCAACTCCCCGGCGGATAACCCGGCCGGCTATATCACCGCCCAGGGCTTCACCTCGCAGCTCAACGGGCTGACGCAAGCCACTTCCAACGCCAACCAGGCGGTTTCCCTGCTGCAAACGGCGCAAAGCGCCATCGGCCAGCAGATCAGCGTTGTGCAGCAGCTCAACTCCATCGCCGTGCAGGCCGCCAACGGCACGCAGACCCCGGCAGAAGCGCAGTCTCTGCAAACCCTGGTGGGCCAGCTTACCGGTCAGGTGTCCACCATCGCCAACCAGACCCAGTTCAACAACATCAACCTGCTGAATGGTTCTTTCTCCGGCGTGCAGTTTCAGGTCGGCGCCAATGAAGGCCAGACGCTGAGCCTGTCCATCGGCAACACCACGTCCTCTAACATCGGCATGTACGCCACCGCCAAGGGCAGCGCCTACACCGGTACGGGGTCCGGCAGCGCTGCGGTTTCCGCCACCGGCGCGTTCACTGCTGCTGCTGCTGTGAAGATTACCGGCCCAACCGGTGGTTCCGGTAACGTCACAATTTCTGCTGCCAACGAATCCGCCGCCGCCATTGCCAAAGCCGCCGACAACATCTCCGGCAAAACCGGCGTGCAGGCGCAGGCAACAAATACGGCAACGTATAGCGTTGCGAGCGGCACCACTAGCCACGCGTACAAGTTTTCCCTTCAGGCCTCGGGCTCAGGCAGCACAATCGGCGGCGCAATTGCTGTCAACGCTTCCAGCCTTTCAGAAGTCGTGTCGCAGATCAACCAGCAAACCAGCACCAGCGGCATTGTGGCCTCCAGCGCCAGCGGCAACCTAACCCTGTCGCAGCAAAACGGCCAGAACATTAAGCTCTCAGTGGGTTCAACCACAGCCAGTGGCACGCTCACGCAAAAAGGAGGCGCTGTCCTCACCGGGACCAACTACCAGCAAGGCCAGGTGCAGTTCCAGTCCAGCGGCGCCTTCAGCGTCAGCGGTTCGGCGAAGCTGGCGGGTGCTGCCACGCTCAACTCCCTGGCAAACATCAATGTCGGCACCACCGCTGGCGCCAACAATGCCATCAACGTCATCAAATATGCGTTGGCGGGCCTTAACAACCAGGGCGGCC
Source organism: Rhodospirillales bacterium (assembly GCA_018971905.1). Classification (GTDB taxonomy): domain Bacteria; phylum Pseudomonadota; class Alphaproteobacteria; order Acetobacterales; family Acetobacteraceae; genus Acidocella. The sequence continues at coordinate 1,299 of JAGWZS010000053.1, forward strand.
AGTTGGGCGCCGTGCAGCAGCGCGTCTCCGCGAATATCAACAACCTCAACGCCACCAGCCAGAACGTGACCACGGCGCTGGGCGTGGTGCAGGATGCGAATATTCCGCAGGTGGCCAACCAGCTCACCCAGGCGCAGATCCAGGCGCAGTCCGGTGTGGCGGCGCTGAAATCCTCCACCCAGTTGCAGCAGAGCTATCTCTCTCTGCTGCCGTAAGGGTTTGGTTAATCTGGCCGGGGCATATTGCCCCGGCCAACACGCCTTTCATCCGATTCCTTCAGGTGCGCCATGTCGACCGTGTCTTCCCTCAGCTCCTCCGCGATCAACTCAGAAATCGCCACGGTCACCAAGCGCCTTGAAGCGCCCATCACCAATCTTCAGAATCAGGTTTCGTCGGACAAGGCGATCATTTCCGCCTGGGGCAGCATCAGCGGCGCCGTCTCCAGCCTGTCGGACAGCCTCTCCAACATCGAGAACCTCTCCACCATCAACAGCCGCAGTGTCACCAGCAGCAACACCGCGGCCGTTACCGCCACCGTAAGCGCCACCGCCGCCACCGGCACTTACAATCTCACCAATATTTCGCTAGCCAAAGGGCAAGAGATTTATTCCGGGCTGATCAGCTCGGCTGGCAGCACGCTTTCTGGCGGTGCGGGCACGCTGGCGGTAACCCTGGCCAGCGGCAAAAGCGAAACCATTTCGCTCGGCTCCGGCAGCATGACGCTGAACAACATCGCCGCGGCTATCAACAAGCAGGCGGGCGGGGTGAAGGCCTCCATCATCGGCACCAGCACCGGCACGCGGCTGGTGCTGAACAGCAGCGCCACCGGCGCCAGCGCAGCATTCTCAGTCTCCGGCACCGGGGCGCTGGCGCAATTCGCCTACAGCACCGCAACCCCCGGCAGCGAGATTCTGGCACAAACCGCGGCCAATGCTTCGCTCACGCTAAACGGTATTCCCATCACCAGCGCCACCAACACGCTGGGCAGCGCGGTAGCGGGTGCCACCATCTCGCTGGTTAGCTCAGGCAATGCGGTCCTCTCTGTCAGCTCTTCGCCGGCCGGGCTGTCCAGCAATCTTTCCAGCGTCGCCACCAGCCTCAATGCCGCCATCTCGGCGATTGCGAGCGAAACCAAATTCGCCAGCGCCAAATCCTCCAGCGCCTCAACATCGTCCGCCTCGGCCAAAACCGGCCCGCTGCTGGGCAATTTCTCAGCCACCAACCTCAAAAACCAGTTGATGAGCGCGGTTAGCAGCCTGGAATCCAGCGGCCTCAGCGCCAATGCCATCGGCCTGTCCATCACCAGCACGGGCGGCGTCAGCTTCAACAGCACGGCGTTCTCCTCGGCCTATGCCAAAAGCCCCGCCAGCGTCGGCAGCCTGGTTTCCAAGCTTTATGCCAGCCTCAGCGCCATCTCTGCCAGCGCCGTCGGCAAATCCGCTTCAAGCTCCACAACCGGCACCAGCATCACCGGCTTCATCAGCGCGCAAACAACATCGCTGAACGACTCGATCAACTCGATCGACCAGCAGATCACCCTGATGACCCAGCAAAGCTCGGCCACGCTGAAAAATCTGGCAAATGAATACACAACGGCGGAAAGCAAATCGAGCTCCGCCAGCATCACCCAGGCTTATCTCAGCATCTTCCTTGGCAATTCCTCCTCCAGCTCAGGCTAAGCAATGAACGAAATCAGCATGGACGCCATTAACACCACCTATCGCGCCGCCATGTTTGATGGCGAGCCGGGGCTGCACTGGCTGCGCCAGGGCTGGCGGGGCCTGCGCCACTATGGCCGCCGCGCGCGTGTGGCGATCGAACAAGGCGACCACTCCGCCAAGGCGCAGATGATCTCCCGTGCGGATGAGCTGCTCAACGTCATGTCTGGCGTGCTAGGCACTGAAAACAGCACCACCCTTGGCCCTGCCCTGATGACCATCTATTCCGCGTTGCGCTTCACCCTGCTGCGGGCCAATACTGAAAACAGCCTGGAGGCGTTGCAGGATTTTGACGCTGCCCTATCCTTCCTGGACCGTGACATGATAAAAATATCTGAAAGCGTGGTGTCCGCATGACCAATATCATTCAGCCCTACCGGCCGCCCCTGCCCGCCACGGATGCCGCCACCCCCACGCCACCCGCCGCCAGGCCGCAAGGCAACCCGGCCGGGCAGGCAGCACAAACCGATTCCGTAACGCTGAGCGCTGCCGCGCAAACCAGCGCCGCCCTTGTGGGCGCCGCGCGCAACGCCTCCGGGGTCAGCCAGCCCAATGTCAGCGCCATCAAGGCGGCATTGGCGAATGGCAGCTACAATGTGTCTCCTGAAACCCTGGCCCAGGCCATATCCAACGTCCTTAGCGAGACGCCGCGATGAATATTTCAGGACAATTCCGCCCGGTGTCGCCGCCACCTTCCGGCGACACCCCGCCAGTGAGCAGCCTGCTGGCTCAGGGGCTGGACTTGGTTGAAGAGCTGACACTCAAGCTGCAAAAACTCGATAGTTTAATGCTCGCCGGTAAGCCGAACGAAATTTCCGAGGCGGCGGCAAGCGTTGAGGCGGCATTGAACGACGCGGCACCGGCTTTCGCCGAAATCGCCGAGGCGATGGGAAGGCTTGGCGCGTCGGATCTCGCTTCCGCCGCCGCCCAGCTCCGGCATATCGAGCAAACAGACGCAGCGGGCTTGGCCGATGCGCTGCGCGGCGCCCTCACCCGTTTTGCCAAACGCTCCGTGAACGCCAGCCGCCGGGCGCAGCAATTAAACCGGGGCCTAAATGCTGCCCTGCGCAGCCTGCAGGCGCTGGGCGTGCAAGAGGCCGGGCGGCTGATCGCCGAAGCCTGAGCGCTGGCTGTTTATCCCGAATACAAAAAGGCCGCCCTCTGGGCGGCCTTTGGCGTTTTGCACTCCTCGCGGTGCCACAGGGCTTACTTCTTGCGGGTGCCAATGCTCGCGAATTTCTTGTTGAACTTGGCAACCTGGCCGCCTGTATCCATCACGCGCTGCACGCCGGTCCACGCCGGATGGGACTTGGGATCGATGTCCAGGCGCAGGGTATCGCCCGCCTTGCCCATGCAGGACATGGTTTTGAATTCCGTGCCATCCGTCATGATGATGTTGATCTCGTGATAGTCCGGATGAATGTTGGCTTTCACCGTATAAACTCCATGCAGAAAAAGCCGCCGATCCCGACCGGCAGCGAGGAAAGCCCGGCTTTACGCGGGCAGCGCCTCAGATGCAAGGGCAGTCCTTGCAAAATCCGCCGCCTGGGCCAGCGCCTGGCGGGCTTCCGGCAGAAAACCCTGGCTGATCTGCCACGCATGGGGCAGATTCCGCCACACAGAAAGCGCCGCCTTTCCCCCTGCGGCGTTTATTTTCTCCGCCACGCGCCTTGAATCGTCCAGCAATATCTCCCGGTCTGAAACCTGGATCAGCGTTGGCGGCAACCCGGCAAGGTCACCGTAAAGCGGCGAGGCAAAGGGCGTCTGCGGGTCCACGCCTTGCAGATACAAATCTGCCACCTCCTGAATGCGCGACCCCACCAGCATGCTTTCCCGCGCCGCATTGGCCTGAATGGAAGCGCCTGTGGCGGCAAGGTCGGTCCAGGGTGAGAACAGCACCAGCCTTGCGGGCATGGGTAGGCCTGCTTCCCGCGCCGCCAGCAGCGTGCCCAGAGCCAGCCCGCCTCCGGCGGAATCGCCCGCCACCACCAGCCGCTCCGCCCCATGCGCCGCCAGCAACGCCCGGTAACAGGCCAGCGCGTCATCAATGGCAGCGGGAAAAGGGTGTTCAGGCGCCAGCCGGTAAGCGGGCGCGAACACCGCAAAGCCATACTGGGCGAAACCGCCTGTCAGCGGCCTGTGCGTGGCAGGCGAGCAGGCGAAATAGCCACCGCCATGCAGATACAGCATCACGCCGGCGGAACTGCCCGGGCTGCGCGCCCACTCGCCGCATACGCCACCCGCCTTTTCCGCCTTGAACGAAACGCCGCGCACCGGCTGCGGCGGGTGCCTACCGAAAGCCGCCCGCGCCTCAGATGGCGTGAACGCCTTCTCCAGTTTGCGCTTCACCAGCACCCGCAATACCGGATGCACAATGTAGGATTGCCAGCTTGGCACGAGTTTAACCCTCAATCTCATCAAAGATGACATCACTTTCCACCTGGGCAAGCTTTGCCGCAAATTCTGGCGGAAAGATGGATTCCATGTCAGGTTGTGTTTATGCGGCGGCTTGAACGTCTGGATGGAGTGCGCGGGATTCTGGCGGTTTACGTCATGCTCGGCCACGCCTTGCCCCTCACCGCCATGCCGCCCTGGCTCGGCGCTCTCTTTGCCCATGGCCAGGCTGCGGTGGATCTGTTCTTTGCGCTCAGCGGGCTGGTGATCGCGGGCTCGCTGGAACATTACAACTGGCGCTTGCGCCCCTTCATCACCGCCCGCGCCTGGCGGCTGCTGCCTGTATATTTTCTGGTGCTGGGGTTTTCCTGCATGGCCGAGGCTCAAGGCAACCCGCTGCCGGCCTTGCCTTGGGCGGGCGCTGCCGCCCGGGCCATCGTCTCGCCTGGTTTGCCGCATCCGCTCTGGGCGCATTTGCTGGCGCATGTCACCTTGCTGCATGGGGCTATCCCGAATTCATGGCTGCCCTATGGCTGGGTTACGCTGCTTGGCCCCGCCTGGTCGCTCTCCACTGAATGGCAGTTCTACCTGCTGATTGGCCTCATTGCCCCGCGCCGCTTTTTCCTGTTCGCGCTTGCCCTGCTTGGCCTTGGCGCCGCCTACCACCTGCTGCCGCAGGGCGGTGAATTCTCCCGCGCGTTTTTGCCCGCCGCCGCCCCGTGGTTCGCCCTGGGGCTTGCCAGCCGCCTGTGGCTTACCACCAACCGTTTGGCGCCATTCATTATCTGCTTTGCGGGCATCTGCCTGCTCTCGGCCTTCACCGGAGCGGAAAAATTGCTTACCGCTTTGGCCTGGGTGGCGATTATGCTCGCCCAGCAACGTGGCTGGGGCCAGCCCCTGGCGGCGCGGCCGCTGCTCTACCTTGGCGGCATCTCTTACCCGCTTTACCTTGTGAACGAGCCCGCCGAGCGGATCGCCGCCCTCTGGCTCGGCCCGCTGCTGGCGCCCCACCCCGCGCAATTCAGCCTGGCCTTTCTGGCGGTCTCTCTGGGGCTTTCGCTCGGCGGCGCTGCGCTGCTCCACCACGGCGTTGAGAAACCGCTTATGCAGCGCAACAAGAAATTTACATCAATAATCATTGCACCGCCGGTCCGGCAGTGAGACACTCAGGTATGGAGTTCATCTTCATGCTTACCCGCCAGGACCGCACGGTACCTGATTGCCTTGCGATCCTGGATGAGATCGCGTCTCTTGGGCTGCGCCATATCGGCTTCAAGGATATCGGGGTGGATGAGGATACGCTGTTGCGTCTTCATGCCCGGATCAAGGAACTTGGCGCCACCAGCTATCTGGAGGTTGTGGCCACATCGCCGGGGGCCGCGCTGCAATCCGCGCGCATCGGCCGCGCTTTGGGGGTGGACAGGCTGCTGGGCGGAACCGAGGTGGTGGAAACGCTCGATATTCTCGCGGGCAGCAACGTGGAATATTACCCCTTCCCTGGCTTGCCCTTTGGCCACCCCACCCAGCTTGGCGGCGGGGCAGCAGAGGTGGAAGCCCATTGCGCCGCTTTCGTGGCCCTGGGCTGCGCGGGAGCTGACCTGCTGGCCTATCGCGCGGTTGAAGCCGACCCGCTGGCGCTGGTGCGCGCCGCACGCAGCGGGCTGAAATGCAGAACGCTGATCTGCGCCGGCGGGGTGGACAGCCCCGCCCGCATCGCGGCCTTGGCGGAAGCCGGAGCAGACGGCTTTACCGTCGGCACCGCCGCGTTTGATGGCGTGTTCGCGCCGGGCGAACCGCTCACCGCTCAATTGAAAGCGATCCTCTCATGCGCCTGAAAGACAAACGCGTGTTCATTACCGGCGCGGGCGGCGGCATTGGCCGCGCCACGGCGGAGAAATGCGCCGCCGAGGGCGCGCGCGTCATCTGCGCGGATATCAGCGCCGAAGCCGCCACCGCCACACAAGCGGCCATACAATCCGCGGGTGGGCAGGCCACAACAGTCATCGGTGATCTGACAGACGAAACCGCCTGTACGGCGATGTTCGCCCAAGGTGCTGCGGCCTTCGGCGGGCTGGATGTGCTGTTCAACAATGCTGGCATCTGCCTGAACGACGATACGGGCCCGGTGGAAACCCCGCTTGCCGCCTGGAATAAAACCATCGCGGTCAATCTCACCTCGGTGTTTCTCTGCTGCAAGGCCGGGCTGCCGTATCTTCTGCAATCGGGCAATGGCGTCATCATCAACACCGCCTCCATCGTCGCACTTGTCGGCTCGGCCTTTCCGCAGATTGCCTACACCGCGGCCAAAGGCGGCGTACTGGCAATGACACGTGAACTCGCCATCATGTACGCGCGCAAAAAACTGCGCGTTGTCGCCATCTGCCCAGGCCCCACCGCCACACCCCTGGTGAAGGCGTTTCTGACCGATGAGGAAGCCTGGAAACTGCGCCGCCGTTACATGCCGATGGGTCGGCTCGCGGCCCCCTCTGAAATCGCAAATCTCGTGGCATTTCTTGGCTCTGATGAAGCCAGCTTCATCACCGGCTCCGCTTATACGATCGACGGCGGCATCACCTCGGCATATGTCATCGATGACAGCTCACTTTAAAAATATCGCGGCGCCAACTATAAATTTCATCCTCCGCCGTCGGGTCACTTCACCAAAGGCGGGCTGAAATGCCTGCCCTCTGCCGTGATTGCGATACGATTGTGCAAGGCCCTACCTGCCACAAATGCGGCAGTGTGCGCATTGTCCGCCATCCGGAACTGTTCACGCTTGCCATCGCGCATATCGATTGCGACGCCTTCTTCGCGGCAGTGGAGAAACGCGACCGCCCGGCGCTGCGCGACAAGCCGCTGATCATCGGCGGCGGCGTGCGCGGCGTTGTCTCCACCTGCTGCTATATCGCCCGGCTTTACGGCGTGCGCTCCGCCATGCCCATGTTCAAGGCCCGCAAGCTCTGCCCGCAAGCGGTGGTGCTGCCGCCTGACATTGCCAAATATGCCGCCGTTTCCCGCCAGATGCGGGCCATGCTGGAAACCCTCACCCCGCTGGTGCAGCCGCTTTCCATCGATGAAGCCGCCCTCGACCTGTCCGGCACGGAAACACTGCATGGCGCCCCGCCCGCTATCGTGCTCTCCCGCCTGGCCCGGCGCGTAGAGGCCGAGCTTGGCATCACCATCTCCATCGGTCTTTCCCGTAACAGGATGCTGGCAAAGCTGGCGGCTGAACGAGGCAAGCCGCGCGGCTTCACCGTTATGGGCCAGGAAGCTGCGGCACTGCTGGCACAGGAAAAAGCCAGCCTGCTGCCCGGCATTGGCCCAGCTCAGGTCAAGCGGCTGGAGGCGCATGGCATTGTCACCATCGGCCAGCTGGCAGCCCTGGATGAAGGCACGGCCGCACGGCTGGGCCCTGAAGGCATGGCGCTGGTGGCCCGCGCCCGCCTGCAAGATACCCGGCCCATCCGCCCGGAGCGGGAGAGCAAATCCATCAGCGCCGAAACCACTTTCGACAATGATATTTCAGATCCAACCTCCCTGGAGGCTGCGCTCTGGCCGCTCTGCGAAAAGCTCGGTCGGCGCCTGCATCGTGAGGATCAGGCCACCGCCGGGGTGGTCCTAAAGCTGAAAACCGCCGATTTTCAGCTGCGCACCCGCAGCCTGCGCCTGCCCGCCCCCACCCAGCTCGCGGAAACCCTGTTCGAGGCGGCACAGCCCCTGCTGGCGCGGGAGGCGCAAGGCACGCGCTTTCGCCTCATCGGCATCGGTGCCGCGCCGCTCGCCGACGCCGCGCTGGCTGACCAGGGCGACCTCGCCGACACCGCAACGCCCCGCCGCCGCGCCCGGCAGGAAGCAATCGACCAATTGCGCGCCCGGTTTGGCGATGCTGCCGTGCAACGCGGCCGCGCCTTGCGCCCGCGAAAGGGAAAAGGCTAAAAAATCCCGTGCCCGAGGAACAGCAACCCATGCCCGATGCAGCCTTCGACCGATCGGACTTCCGGGAGGCCATGGCCCGCATGGGAGCCGCGGTGAACATCATCACCACCAAAGGGCCGGATGGCGATACGGGCATGACCGCCTCAGCCGTCTGCTCTGTTACAGACGACCCCGCCACCGTGCTGGTCTGCATTAACCGCGCCAGCCGCCTGCATGAAATTTTCAAGAATAGCGGCGTCATGTGCGTGAACGTGCTCACGCATGTGCATGAGGAGCTTTCACCGATTTTCGCCGGCAAGGGCAACCTGCCAATGGCCGAGCGCTTCGCCCATGGCGAC
>JAGWZS010000054.1 GCA_018971905.1 Rhodospirillales bacterium
CCCAGATGATTGATGGTGACCATGCCTGACTCAATATCCGCGCCAAGGGCCGCCACCTTGGCGGAGTTTCTGGAAAATGCATACGCCGCCAGGCCATATTCAAGCCGGTTGGCCTCGGCAATCGCCTGCTCATAGCTCTGGAAAGGCAACACCAGCGCCAAGGGGCCAAACGGCTCTTCGTGCATCACCCGTGCATCGGCGGGAATATCCGTTAACACCGTGGGCTCAAAGAAATAGCCTTTATTGCCGGAACGCTTGCCGCCTGTGCGCAGCTTGGCGCCTTTGCCAACGGCATCGGCAATAAAACCCTCCATGGCGCTCACGCGGCGGTCATTCGCCAGCGGCCCCATTGTGGTGCCTGTCGCCATGCCGTCGCCAAGCTTAATGGCCTCACACTTGGCTACAAACTTCTCCACGAACGGCTCATACACGCCTTCCTGCACCAGAAAGCGGGTTGGCGCGATACAAACCTGACCGGCATTGCGGAACTTCGCGGCGGCCAGATGCTTCACAGCCAGGTCAAGATCGGCATCGTCGAACACGAGAGCGGGCGCATGGCCACCCAACTCCATCGTCACGCGCTTCATATGCTTGCCGGCCAGGCTCGCCAGATGCTTGCCCACGGCGGTTGAGCCGGTAAAGGAAACCTTCCTGACCGTTGGGTGCGGAATGAGATACTCAGAAATCTCCGCGGGCACACCAAACACAATCTGCACCACCCCGGCTGGCACACCCGCATCCACATAGCAGCGCACCAGTTCGGCACAGCTTGCCGGCGTTTCCTCGGGGCCCTTCAGAATAAAGGCGCACCCCGCCGCAAGCGCTGCGGAAATTTTACGCACAGCCTGGCTTACGGGGAAATTCCAGGGCGTAAAGCCCGCCACCACGCCCACCGGCTCGCGCAAGGATAATTGATATACACCCGCCTGACGCGCCGGAATCACCCGGCCATAAGCGCGCCGCCCTTCCTCGGCGAACCAATCTATCACGTCGGCGGAGCCTGCCAGCTCGGTCTTGGCTTCCGCCAACGGTTTACCTTGCTCCAGCGTCATCAACGCGGCAATTTTATCCAGCCGCTCACGCAGCAAATCCGCCGCCTTGCGCATCAGCTTCGCGCGCTCATGGGCGGAGAGTTTACGCCACACGGCAAAGCCCTTGGCCGCCCAATCCAGCACTTCATCCAGGTCGGCCGTGCTGGCGTGAGCCAGGGTGCCAAGCACCTCCTCGTTTGCCGGATTCACCACATCGATGGTCCTGCCACCCTGCGCCGCGCGCCACTGGCCGCCAACATGCAGTAATACGTTCTGATACATTTTCACTCCTCCGGATTCACAAGCAGAAACGGCCCGTGGCCGACCGGCCGCAATCGTGAGGGCCGGCAAACCTAACGAATACGCCTTGCGTCAGTCAGCTTTCCTTGATCAACTTGCGTAGAATATCGAGCATTTCGCTGATCTGGTCTGGCGTTGCCACGAAGGGGGGCGCCAGCACCAAATTATCCCCCGCTGATCGCAGAACCAGGCCATTCTCAAAGGCTTTGCAGAGAATTTTGAAGCCTCGTTCCCCTGGTTTGCCTTTCGGCGCCAGTTCCACCGCGCCCAGGAGCCCAAAACCGCGCGTGTCGATAACATCCGGCATCCCCTTAAAGCTGCCGACTTGCTCAAGAAACGCCGGAGCCAGCGCCTTCACGCGGTTGAATGTGTCCTCTTCACGGTAAATTTTCAGCGTTGCCAAACCCGCCGCGCAGGCCGCCGGATGCGCCGAGTATGTGTAACCATGGGCAAACTCGATGCTATTGGGAGGGGCGGTCTCCAGAATGGCCTGCTGGATCTCTTCCTTCACCGCCACCGCCGCCATCGGAATGGAGCCGTTGGTTATCGCCTTGGCCATGGTTACAATATCAGGCGTCACACCAAAGGTTTGCGCGGCAAACGCCTCGCCCGTGCGGCCAAACCCGGTGATCACCTCATCAAAAATCAGCAATATACCGTGTTTGGTGCAGATCTCGCGCAAGCGCTTCAGATACCCCTTCGGCGGCACAAGAATCCCGGTCGAACCGGCTATCGGCTCCACAATGCAGGCAGCAATTGTATCGGCGCCATGCAGGTTCACGAACCGCTCCAGATCATCCGCGAGGTCGGCGCCGCACTCGCCCTCGCCCATCTGGAAGTTATTCTCTTTAATATGCGTATGGCGCAGGTGCGACACACCCGGCAGTCCCACGCCAAAGGCCCGGCGGTTCGCCACCATGCCGCCAACCGACCAGCCGCCAAAGTTAACCCCATGATAACCCCGCTCGCGGCCGACGAAGCGCGTGCGCTGCCCCTCGCCCCGGGCGCGATGATACTGGATCGCCATCTTCAAAGCGGTTTCGGCGGCCTCCGACCCTGAACAGGAGAAAAACACACGGTTGAGGCCCGCGGGCAGCATCTGCGCCACCTCGGTTGCCAGCCGGAACGCCACTGGCACGCCATATTGAAATGGCGGCGCATAATCTAGCTCCTCCATCTGCTTTGCCACGGCTTCGCGTATTTCGCGGCGGCCATGGCCAAGCGGAATGCAGTAAAGCCCCGACGACCCATCCAGCAGCTTCTCGCCCCGCGTATTATAATAATAGACACCTTCCGCCCGTGCTATAAGACGCGGCTGCTCCAAAAACTGCTGGTTTGCGGTAAAAGGCATCCAGTGATGAAACAGTGGATCGTTGGTTGGACGGACCGCGGCGCTCATTGGCTGACACTCCAGATTATCTGATCGTAGTTTACAATTTTAAACATTCTTGAAAAGCATTTTCTACCAGCCGAATGAGCAGCAGGCATGAAACCGCCGCGCGGCCGCCATGCGCGGGGCTGTCAGGCACACCGCATCGCGCTACACGCCACCCATTCACACCCCGGGATGAAGCCACATGACCCAGCAACTTGCCTACAAAATTCTGACTCAGGCTCAATTTCTTAGTTTGCGCGCCGGAAGCTTCACGGGCGCGCCGGTGGATATCACGGATGGCTACATCCATCTTTCCACCGCTGAACAGCTGGACGGCACCCTGGCCAGGCATTTCGGAGGGCAGGATGAGCTGATCATCGCCGCCATCCCCCTGAAACCACTGGGCGATGCCCTGCGATGGGAACCCTCGCGCGGTGGCGCTTTATTTCCGCATTTTTATGGCCGGCTTACTATGAACATGGTCAGCGCCCACGCCGCATTGCGGCGTGACGCCACCGGGCGCGCAATTCTGCCTGGTTGATCTTACCCTGGCTGCTGTTCCGGCACGGCGGAAATGATTACCTGCGCATAGGCATAGGGGTATTCATCCGTCAGCGAGACAAACACGCGCGGCTCATGCCCCGCAGGCGTCAACTCCCGCAACCTTTCCAGCGCTCCGCCGGAAAGCGCCATGGTCGGCTGGCCGCTGGCCAAATTCACCACACTCAGATCCGACATGAACACGCCGCGCGAAAACCCGGTGCCAAGGGCCTTGGCGCACGCCTCCTTCGCGGCAAAGCGTTTCGCATAGCTCGAAGCCCGAAAATGCTGGCGCCTCTCACTGCGCGCCCGCTCGGTTTCGGAAAACACCCGCAGGGTGAACCGCTCGCCATGTTTTTCGAGCACTTTTTCCACCCGCCTTATATCGCAGAGGTCGGTCCCCAGGCCGATAATGATACCCGCGGTCAATTTCGTGCCCGCTCCACCTGGGCAATGCCACTGGCAGCACGCAACCCGGCAATCACCTGGTTCAAATGCCTCGCGTCATGCACCTCAACATCCACCAGCGCCTCGAAGAAATCCTGCTGGCGGTGAACAATTTTCAGGTTGGAGATGGCTCCCTCCTGCTTGGCAACGGCATTGGCCAGCGCCGCCAGCGCGCCCGGCGCATTGCTGGCGATCACACTCACCCGGCCGGTAAACGTCTGCGCCTTGGCATCGGCCCGCGTCTCTTCGTTCCAGTCCACGTCTATAAAGCGCTCGGGCGTTGCCGCGTATTGATCAAGCTGCGCGCAATCCTTGGCATGAATGGTAATTGGCTTGCCGGTGGTAACAATGCCCACAATCTTGTCCCCTGGCAGAGGATGGCAACACCCGGCGTAATGCACATCCATACCCGCAACCAGCCCGGTGATGGGGCCGCTGGCATCGGCACGAGGCGCATTGCGAGGCGAGCGCGCGGAAAGCGCCCCCATAAAGGCCGGCAGCATACGCGGCGCGCGGACCTCTTTCAGCTCAGGATAGGCCGTGTTCACCACATCCTTCGGCCCCACCACCCCGGTGGCCACGGCCACATAAAGGTCGTCCACACTGGCTTGCTTGAAGTGCTTTGCCACCGGCTCCAGAATTTTCTCTGAGCCATCCACGCCATCCTGCCGGAACGCCTTCATCAGCATGGATTTTCCGGCATCGCGGTGCTGGTCGCGCATCTGCTGCGCCAAAAACCGGCGGATGCGCGCCCGCGCCTTGCCGGTCACCACAAACCGTTCCCAGGCGGGGCTTGGCGTGCCACCGCGGGCCGTGAGAATCTCTACCTGGTCGCCATTCTGCAACTCGTAGCGCAGCGGCATCAACTTGCCATTGATGCGCGCGCCCACGCAGGTATCCCCAATCTGGCTGTGCACGGCATAGGCGAAATCAACCGAGGTCGCACCACGCGGCAGCTGGATCAGCTGCCCCTTGGGGGTGAAACAGAACACCTGGTCTTGATAAAGCTCCAGCTTGGTATTCTCGAGGAACTCGTCCGGGGCGGCGGAGTTTTCAAGAATTTCCAGCAGATCCTTCACCCAACCAAACTGCTTCACATCGCCGGGCGATGCGTCATCCTGCTTATAGAGCCAATGCGCGGCAACGCCCGCTTCCGCCACCGCCTGCATCTCCGGCGTGCGAATCTGGATCTCGATCTTCTGATTGCGCGGCTGGCGCAGCGTCACACCAGTATGGAGTGACTGATACCCATTGCTCTTGGGCGTTGAAATATAGTCCTTGAACCTTCCGGCAATAACCGGGAACGCCGCATGAATGGCGCCCAGTGCCACATAGCATTCGGCACGGGAGGGAACGACAACACGGAACGCCATGATGTCCGAAAGTTGCTCAAACGCAACGTTCCGGCGTTTCATCTTCTGCCAGATGGAGTAGGGCGATTTTTCGCGGCCGGAGATCTCCGCCGCACTCACCCCGGCGTCCATGCAAACGCGGCTTAATTCGCGCCGCACTTCCTCAATAACATCAGCCCCCTGCCCGCGCAGAAAGTTCAGGCGTGTCTGGATGGTGTCGTAAGCCTCCGGTTCAATCTCGGCAAACGCCCGGTTCTGCAACTCCGTCTTCACCGCCTCCATGCCGATCCGCTCAGCCAGAGGCGCATAGATATCCATGGTCTCGCGGGAGATCCGCAGCCGCCGGTGCGCGGCGGAAACCGCGCCCAGCGTACGCATGTTGTGCAGCCGGTCAGCCAGCTTCACGATGAGCACCCGGATATCCTTGCTCATCGCCAGCACGAGCTTGCGGAAGTTTTCTGCCTGCTTGGTCCGGTCGGATTGCAGCTCCAGCCGCGTCAGCTTGGTGACACCATCCACCAGCGACGCCACCTCGTTACCAAAGCGTTTCTGCACCGCTGCCAGCGTAACGGATGTGTCCTCAACCGTGTCGTGCAGCAAAGCGGTAATGATGGAGGCGCCATCCAGCTTATAGCTGGCAAGAATGCCGGCTACCGCCAGCGGATGCGTTATATAAGGCTCGCCGTTATCTCGCTTCTGGTCGGCATGGGCCTCCGCCGCGGCCCGGTATGCCTCGTCGATCAACGTGGCATCGGCCTTGGAATCGTAAGCGGCCACTCGCGCCACCAGCCCCGCCAGCTCCGGGTTTGGCTGCGGCAAACCGCTATTCAGGCCCTCGGGGGCGTAGGACAGGCTCAGAAACCCATAGCCTGCCCGCATGGCTTTACCGGCGGGACTTGCCGCCGAGCTCGGCCTCAATGGCGGCCTGGATATCCTCGGGAGACATAATCTCGTCGCCCTCGGCGGCCATGGCGGCAGCTTCCTCCTCGGCGGAAACATCCTGCAGCCCGAAAATATTCTGGTCCGTCGGGATCAGATCCATCACCTCTTCGTCCACCGGCTCCGGCTCCGGCACGCGGGAGAGGGATTTCACAAGGTCATGCTCCAGCTCAGGCAGTTCCACGGTCTCATCGGCAATCTCACGCAGCGCCACCACGGGGTTCTTATCGTTGTCCCGGTCTATGGTCAGCTGCTCACCGCGGCTGATATTCCGGGCACGCTGCGCTGCGAGCAGAACCAGCTCAAAGCGGTTCGGCACCTTCAAAACGCAGTCTTCAACGGTTACGCGGGCCATAGGGGTACGCTCCAGGCAGAAAATTGAATGCGTGCCTTACCGCAGCCGCGGCGGGGAGGCAAGCGCCTTTACTCGGCAATGCCTAGCGGTCATGCCAGGGTTCGATAACCTGGGGGGGAAGCTCCGCCAGCAAGGTTGTAACATTTTTCCGCAGAACCGGGTGGCGCCATGCGGAGGCCACGTCCAGCAGCGGGCGCAGCACAAAGGCACGCAGGTGAGCACGTGGGTGCGGCAGCACCGGGTCTGGCGTGGCGCGGATCATTCCCGTCATGTCGATAATATCGAGATCCAGCGTCCGGGGCGCGTTGGGCACAGACCTCTCCCGCCCGAACCGCACCTCGATATCCTGAAGCCGCCGCAAAAGCTCCACGGGGTCGAGCGCGCCGTTCATGCGGATCATGCCGTTGCAGTAATCCGGCTGGCCGGAAGCCGGAATCGGCTTGGTGCGGTACCAGGGCGAAAGTGCCACAAAGCTAAGTCCTGGAATGGCGCGTATGGCACCCGCCGCCGCCTCGCAGATCTCCACCGGCGTCATGCCGTCCGTCCCTGGCATGTTGGCACCAATGGCGATTAAGATCATAAAAGAAAAATACTCACAACAGGAGGAACGAGACGCTCAGTTCGCGCACGAATAGTCTCTAACATTTCTTAACAAAATGTACACCACCTTTACGCCCTTATTTCAAGAGGAATGAATTTCAATATGCGACTTTTGGCACAGGAACGCACGGCGCTCTTCATTGATGGCGCCAACCTTTATGCAGCAACCCGTAGCCTTGGTTTTGATATCGACTACCGGAAGCTGCTTGATTTCTTTGGCGCAAAAACAAACCTCTTGCGTGCATATTACTACTCAGCATTGCTGGAAACCGAGGAATATTCACCACTTAAGCCACTAACGGATTGGCTTGCCTATAATGGCTACAGCCTCGTCACCAAGCCAGCCAAAGAATTTGTAGACACGCTGGGTCGCCGCCGCATCAAGGGAAACATGGACATCGAGCTCGCAATCGACATGCTGGAACTTGCCCCCTCTCTCAATCATGCCATCCTGTTCTCTGGCGATTCCGATTTTCGCCGCCTCGTAGAAGCTGTGCAACGTAAAGGTGTTCGCGTCACCGTTGTCTCGTCAATCCGCACCAACCCGCCGATGATCGCGGATGAACTCCGGCGCCAAGCTGACCAGTTCATCGAACTTTCCGACATTGCCAAGGAATTTTCACGCCGCCCGCAAGAGGGCCGAGGCCGCGGCGAGCCAGAGGATGAAGCATGAGCGGCTTTTCCGCCCTTTCGCCAGGCCGCGATTGCGGGTTTTGTCCTCGCCTTGTTGCGTACAGGCAAGACTATCGGGCCCTGCACCCGGATTGGTTCAACGCGCCCGTGCCAAGTTTTGGTCCTCTCTCAGCGCGGCTACTCGTCGTCGGGCAGGCTCCTGGCGTTAATGGTGCTAACAAAACAGGACGGCCGTTCACCGGCGATGTTGCCGGCCGCCTGCTCTATCCCGCTCTGATAAAATTCGGTTTCGCTTCCGGCATGTTCCGGGAGCGGGCAGATGATGGGCTGGCAATGGTGGATTGCCGCATCACCAATGCTGTGCGTTGCGCGCCTCCTCAGCACAAGCTGGAAACGTCCGACAAGCTCAACTGCCTGCCCTATCTTGCCGCTGAAATCGCAGCAATGCCGGAGCTGCGGATCTTGCTGGCCATCGGCGCCAAGGCACACGAGTCAATTCTGCAGGGCCTCAAGCTCAAGCCAAGCCGCTACCCGTTCCGGCATGGCGCCATGCATGCGCTCGAAAACGGGCTGACCCTCGCGGACAGCTTCCATACCTCTCAATATAACGTGAATACCGGCCGGATCACGCAGGCGATGTTCGAAGAGATCGTGTCAAAGATCAGGCAATTGCTCGCCTGACCCCTACCGGTTCTGCAGCAGCCTCGCCTTGTCTCGCTGCCAATCGCGCTCGGCAGCGGCCTGGCGCTTATCGGCTTTCTGCTTACCCTCGGCAATTCCCAGGGTCACTTTCGCCAGCCCGCGGTCGTTAAAAAACACATCCAGCGGCACAATGGTCCGGCGCTCCCGGCCAATGGCGCTAAAAATCTGCGCACGTTCCTTGCGTTTCACCAGCAGCTTACGCATTCCGCGCGTCTCAAACCGCGAAAGCACGCCGCCTTGATATTCCGGCACATACATATTGAACAGATACAGTTCGCCATCGCGCTCGCCGGCCCAGGCTTCGGTCAGCTGGGCGCGGCCCAGCCGCAGAGACTTCACCTCAACCCCGCGCAGCACAATCCCCGCCTCAATGGTGGAGAGTATTTTATAATCATGCCGCGCCTTGCGGTTTTGCGCCGCAATGCCGTGCGAAATAAACTCTGATTTCTTCTTCTCTCTGCTCAATTCAGCAAACCAATTTCCCGCATCACGGCTTGCACCTTCACGGCTGAAGCTGTGGAAACCGGCACCAGCGGCAGGCGCACCTGGTTAGCGCCAAAACCCAACAGCGAGGCCGCATATTTCACCGGGCCAGGATTGCTCTCGCAGAACATAACATCATGCAGCGGCACCAGGCGCTGCTGAATCTCCATCGCGGTTTTCACATCGCCCCTGGCCCAGGCGGCGTGCATTTGGGCGCACAGGCGCGGCGCCACATTGGCGGTTACCGAAATGCAGCCATGCCCGCCGGAGGCCAAATACGCCAGCGCGGTATGGTCTTCGCCCGAGAACTGGATGAAATTTCCGCCACATGCCTGGGTGGTATGCAGCGGGCGGGTGAGGTTTGCCGTGGCATCCTTCACCCCGGCGATGTTTTTAATCTCCGCCAGCCGCGCCATCGTCTCCACAGACATATCAATCACTGACCGTCCAGGAATATTATAGATGAACACCGGCAAGGCCACCGATTCCGCAATGGCCTTGTAATGGCGGTAAAGCCCTTCCTGGGTTGGCTTATTGTAATAAGGCGTCACCACCAGCACCGCATCCGCCCCTGCCCGTTCGGCATGGCGGGCCAGGCCAATTGCCTCGGCGGTGGAGTTGGAGCCCGCCCCCGCCATCACCGGCACACGGCCCCTCGCGGTTTTCACCGCCAGCTCAACCACCTGTTTATGTTCGTCGTGGCTCAGCGTTGGCGATTCACCGGTGGTCCCAACCGGCACGATGCCATTGGTACCTTCCGCGATCTGCCAGTCGATGAGGCGCATAAAAGCCCCATCATCAATACGCCCATCCTCGTGCATGGGCGTCACAAGGGCGGTGAAAGAGCCGTGAAACATTTTTGGTCCTTGAGGCGTTTGGTCCAGCGTTTCACCTAAACGTCTCTGCTGGC
>JAGWZS010000305.1 GCA_018971905.1 Rhodospirillales bacterium
AGCGATTTGAACGGCTTTGCTGCCGCATGGCAGGGGGCGAAGGCGCGGGGGATAAAACCTCCCAGCCTGCGGCTGGCGAATTTGGCGATGCTGCGGCACCCGGTTTCGGTGGATGTGTATATTGAGAAAACGCTGAGCGGAGCAAAAGCCGTGCTGGTGCGCCTCATCGGCGGGGAGGCATACTGGGCCTATGGGCTGGGTTGCTTGCGGGAGCTGGCCGCGCGCAATGGGTTGAAGCTGGCGGTGCTGCCGGGGGATGGTCGGCCGGATGCGACACTGGATTCGTACTCTAATTTTTCGGAGCAAAATCTGCGCGAACTGGCACGGCTTTGCGATGCCGGTGGGCCGGATGCCGCGCTTTCCGTGCTGGCGGCTTTGGCGCGGGAGATTGGGCAGGATATTCAGGCGGAGGCGTTCACCCCGTTGCCTGAATTTGGATTTTACAAGCCGGAAGCTGGAATTATTAAAAATACCCCCGCGGGCGGCGTGCCGGTGGTGTTTTATCGCTCTTACCTCGCGGCGGGGGATATGGCTGCGGTGGATGCGCTGATCCAGACGCTGGAGGAAGAAGGTTTCGAGTCTTACGGGATATTCCTGCCATCGCTAAAATCTCCCTCCGCATCCGCGTTCATCGCAGCGCACTTAGGAGCCCACCCTCCGGTTTCGATTATGAACACCACGGCGTTTTCAGCGATTCTGGAACATGGCGGCACGGCTTTGGATGGGCCGGGCGTGCCGGTGTTTCAGGTCGCACTCTCCACCGCACGGCGGGAGGATTGGGCAGCCTCGGAACGCGGGCTTTCGCCAGCTGATTTGGCGATGCATGTGGCGCTGCCGGAGATCGACGGGCGGGTGTTCCTGGGTGTGGCGAGTTTTAAATCTGCCACTGAGCGCGATGATGATTTGCAATTCGCCAGGCATATGCACCGTGCGGAGCCGGAACGGGTGGAGGCGGTGGCAGGGAAGATCGCCGCCTGGGTGAAACTGGCTGAAACGCCTGTGGCGGCGCGGAAGGTGGCAATGGTGCTCTCCACTTATCCTGGCCGGGCAGACCAGATGGCCCATGCGGTGGGGCTGGATGCTTTGCAATCTACCACTGAAATTCTTGGTGTTTTGCAACAGGCTGGATATGGCACGGCGCCGCTTGAGCACCTACCTGTGCGGCTCAAGGCCGGGGAGGCATGCTGGCCGGTGGCGGCGTATCAGGCAGCGTTGCAGGAACTGCCTGAGCCATTGCGGGACGCGCTGCATGAGGTGTGGGGAAAACCGGCAGACGAGTTCCGGTTTCCTCTGGTCTGGTCAGGTAATATTCTGATCGCCTTGCAGCCGGAACGCGGCGCGGGGCGCACGCGCGAGGCGCAATATCATGACCTCTCCGCCGTGCCGAGCCATGGCTATGTGGCGTTTTATCTGTGGCTGCGGGCGCAAGGGATGGATGCGCTGGTGCATATCGGCGCGCATGGCACGCTGGAATGGCTGCCGGGGAAGAGCGTGGCGCTGTCAGGCGAATGCTGGCCGGAGGCGCTGATTGGCAATGTGCCGGTGATCTACCCGTTCATCGTGAACGACCCCGGCGAGGCGGCGCAGGCAAAACGGCGGATTGGCGCGGTGACGATCGGGCATTTGCCGCCGCCCCTCGCATCTTCCGCGATGCCGGAGCATCTGCAAAGGCTGGAGGCGCTGCTGGATGAATACGCCACCGCCGAGGGGCTGGACCCGAAACGGCGGGAGCGGCTGATTGGTGACATCCGCGCGGAAGCCAGGGCGCGGGGCGTGGAGCAGGATTTGGAGCTGGCGGCGGATGCCTCTCTGGCAGAGGCGATCACGCGGATCGACCGGTTTGTG
>JAGWZS010000306.1 GCA_018971905.1 Rhodospirillales bacterium
TTGGGTGATAAGATACCCGCGATACTGCGCGCAGAGCCGTTGCGGTTGATGTCGCTGTAGCGGAATGCCACCAGCCCTTCGCCTTCCAACCGGTCCAGCGTGTCGTCATCGGCGGTGTAATTGCCGTCGCCATGGGCCATAGGGGCACGGAACTCCGCGCCCTTCTCCCACTTGCTGGTAAACACCGTGTCGTTGCGCTCCACTTTCAGCATCGTATCCATGGAAAGAAAGCGAAGCCCAGCATTGCGCAGCAGCGCGCCCGGCAGCAATCCGGCCTCGGTGATGATCTGGAAGCCGTTGCACACCCCCAGCACATAGCCGCCGCGCTCGGCATGGGTTTTCACCGCCCGCATGATGGGGCTTTGCGCCGCCATTGCGCCGCAGCGCAGATAATCGCCGAAGGAGAAGCCGCCCGGCAGGATCACCAGGTCCGTGCCCGCGGGCAGCTCGGTCTCCTTGTGCCAGACGATCGCCGGTTCACGGCCAAAGCTCTGGCGCACGGCCAGGATCATATCGCGTTCCCGGTTGATGCCGGGAAACAGAAGGATGGCGGCTTGCATGGCCCGCTTCTGCCGGAACTCCCCGGCCCAAGCAATATCGCTTTCTTCAGGCCGGCTTTGTGCCAGCCTCAAGCAGCTTCTCAATCAGCGCATTGCCGTCGATTTTTTCTTCCGTCAGTGCCATGGCCAGCACCTCGCCACCGAATACATTGGGGGCCAAAATCATGTCCGGCTGCACCCGGCGTACCCGTTCCAGGTTCCTGCGGTTGCTCACCGCGGCAATTTTCTTGGCATCCGTCGTGAGTTCCCGCAGGGCGAGAATCACGAAGGCGTTTTCCGCATCGTCGGGGGAAAGTGCCAGCACCGCATGGGCGGTTTCCGCCCCGGCCTTGCGCAGCACCTCCAGCTCCGTGGCATCGCCCCGGATAACCTCGGCTTCGCCGAAGTCCTCATCCTCATCGGTTACCACAATCACGGATTTATCCCGCGCCAGCAATTCGCGGGCGGTGTTATGGGCCAGTGCCCCGGCGCCAGCGATGATGTAATGATTTACCCGTTTCATGCGCTTCCTTTGCGGCTCGATGATGCGGTTGAGCCGCCCTTGTACCAGTGGCCCCACCACGGCGGTGATGGAGGTGGCAAATACCGTGATGCCAACGATAATGAGCGACATTACAAACAGTCGCGCATCGTTGCTCTTGGGCAGAATGTCGCCATAGCCGACCGTGGACATGGTCACGACGGTAAAATAGGCCGCCTGCGGCAGGGTGACGATGGGTGGGGAAAAGCCCTCACCTAGAATAAGGGAGCCGAGAACCCCGTAGGTCAGCAGCAAGATCGATGCGGCAATGGCGAATAGCGTGCCCGCCGCCAGCGAGGAGTGCTGGAAATTCCGTCCTGAGACGCACAAAGTCAGGAACAGCACTGCAATGTAGAGAAACGCGCCGGAATGCCAGGAGTGATGACTATAGCCGATGGCCAGGGCGCCCTGGGTGAAGGTGATCAGCAGGGCTGAAATCCATGCCATGCGCGAGCGCAGCAACAAGCCAATCGCGATGAAAATCTGCAGCGTGCCGACCATGGCGCTGGGCACGCCTTGCAGAAGCAAGGCAGGAACACTGGCGTTCAGCGGGTGTAGTGCATTGAACAACCCGTTCAGCTGCAGGTGCAAATATTCCGAGGCATAGCGCCGGATGGTGGGCAGCAGAGCCAGCAGCCCCGCCCCGCCAACGGCCGCGGCCAAGGGCAGATGCGGAAACCAGAGATCCAGCCGCGCCCGCCGGTAGGTACGCCAGGCCAATTTTTCCAGGCCGAGTACCAACCCGCGCAACATGGTTACG
>JAGWZS010000055.1 GCA_018971905.1 Rhodospirillales bacterium
TGATGGCGGTGCCGCGGGGCCAGAGGCTGACTTTACAGACCTCCACGCCTGGGCCGAGGTTTATCTGCCCGGTGCCGGCTGGGTGGGGCTGGACGCCACTTCCGGCCTGTTCACCGGTGAGGGGCATATCCCGCTCGCCGCCACGCCATCCCCGCAATCCGCCGCCCCCATTTCGGGCGGCTTCACGGCCGAGGACAGCACAGAAACCGAATTCGACTTTCACATGGAAGTGCGCCGCATCTCCGAAACCCCGCGCGTCACCAAGCCTTATACCGACAAGCAATGGCAGGATATTCTGGCCCGTGGCGCCCGGGTGGACCGCGCCTTGCTTCAGCATGATGTGCGCTTGACCATGGGCGGCGAGCCTACGTTCGTTTCCGCCACCGACCATGAAGGCGAGGAATGGAATATCGACGCGCTAGGCCCCACCAAGCGCGCTTATGCTGGGCGGCTCATCCGTAAGCTCACGCCGCTTTGGGGCAATGGCGCGGCGCTCACCTACAACATGGGCAAGCATTACCCCGGCGAGCAGCTGCCACGCTGGGCCATCCACGCCCATTGGCGCGCGGATGGCGAACCGGTCTGGAAAGACCCCTCTCTGCTTGCCTCGGATGATGATTCCGATACCGCCACCGCCGACGACACCGCCATTTTCGCCCGCGCCCTGGCCGAACGCTTGCAGGTTGATCCCGGCCTGGTGAACGCCGCACACGAGGATATCCATTACTATCTTTGGCGCGAGAAACGCCTGCCCGCGAACGTCGTCACCGAGGATGCGAAGCTGCGTGATCCGCTGGAGCGCGCCCGCCTCGCCAAGGTGTTCGGCCAGGGGCTGGCCGCGAATGTCGGTTCCGTGCTACCCCTGCGCCGTGTCATCATCGATGGCGCGCGCCGCTGGCAGTCCGGCCGCTGGTTCTTCAAGGATGATGTGATGTTCCTGATCCCGGGTGACAGCCCCATCGGCCTGCGCCTGCCATTGGACAGCCTGCCCTGGGCAGACCCCGAAAGCATCGAGCCGGAATACGAGGCCGACCCTTTCGCGCCGAAGTCGCTGCTGCCCCGGCGCGATGCGCTACAGGCGGCCCGTTACCGCGCCAGCATGGGTGAGGGGCCAGGGGCGATCGAGAATTTCCGCCCCATGCCGCAAAGCCTGCCGGTGGTAGGGCGCGAGGAACCAGGCGTGGTCCGCACCGCGCTATGCGTGGAATCGCGCGACGGCAAAATCCATATCTTCTATCCGCCGCTCTACGATGTTGAGGACTGGCTGGACCTCACCGCCGCCATCGAGGAAACCGCCGCTGAATTCGGCCGCAAGGTGGTGCTGGAAGGCTATCTGCCGCCTGAGGACGAGCGGGTTGTGAATTTCTCCGTCACGCCCGACCCCGGCGTGATCGAGTGCAACATCCCGGCCTCCACCAATTGGGCGGAACTGGTTGAGCGCAGCGGGCAGCTTTACGAGGCCGCGCGCGAGGTGGGGCTGGCCGCTGAGAAATTCATGATGGATGGCCGCCATGTTGGCACCGGCGGTGGCAACCATGTGGTGATGGGCGCCAAATCCCCGGGCGACTCCCCCTTCCTGCGTCGGCCGGATTTGCTGAAATCCATGCTGGGTTTCTGGCATAACCACCCATCGCTGAGCTTCCTGTTCTCCGGCCTGTTCATCGGCCCATCCTCCCAGCATCCGCGCATCGACGAGGCGCGCGAGGATAGCATCAACGAGCTGGAAATCGCCTTCCGCCAAGTGGGCCGCCAAAGCCAAACGCCGCCCTGGCTTGTGGACCGGCTGTTCCGCAATATTCTTTGCGACATGACCGGCAATGGCCATCGCACGGAATTTTGCATTGATAAAATGTACTCGCCGGATTCCGCCTCCGGTCGGCGCGGCCTGGTCGAATTCCGTGCCTTCGAAATGCCGCCCCATGCGGAAATGTCCGCGGCGCAGATTCTGCTGATGCGCTCCGCCGTCGCCGCCTTCTGGGAGCGGCCTTATGAGCGCCGACTGGTCCGCTGGGGCACGCGCCTGCATGATGAATTCCTGTTGCCGCATTATGCCGAGCAGGATTTCAAGGACGCGCTGGAAGAGCTGGCCGGGCTCGGCCTCCCGCTCGATCCGGAGTGGTTCGCCCCGCATTTTGAATTCCGCTTTCCCAAACTAGGCGATGTTGCTGTACGAGACATGCAGCTTGAACTGCGCCATGCGCTGGAGCCCTGGCATGTTCTGGGCGAGGAGCAGAACTCCGCAGGCACGGCGCGTTATGTGGACAGCTCCGCCGAGCGCCTGCAAGTGAAGGTGAATGGCTGGGTGGATGAGCGTTATGTGCTGGCGTGCAATGGTGCGGCCATGCCACTTCAGCGCACGCAAACCCAAGGTGAGTACGTGGCTGGCGTGCGCTTCAAGGCGTGGCAGCCTTATTCAGCCCTGCACCCCACCATTTTCGCGCAGACACCCTTGGTCTTTGATGTATACGACACCTGGAGCGGCCGCTCCATCGGCGGCATGACCCATCACGTGGTGCATCCCGGTGGGCGGGCGTATGAGGATTTCCCGGTCAATTCCAACTCCGCCGAGGCCCGGCGTCGCTCACGCTTCTGGCCTTTTGGCCACACACCGGGGCCAAGCGCCGCGCCATTGCCGGTGGAAGGGCCGGAGTATCCGCGCTGCCTGGATCTGCGCCGCCATGCTTAAGCCCTTTCTGCGCCGCCTGCGCCAATTCATGGGCGCTGAATTAGCGGCGGAGCTACATGCCATCAGGGCGGAAAACGCCGCCCTGCGTGCTGATCTTATGGCATTACGTGCGGAACTCCCGCCTCACAGCGCATCGGAAAACGAACTCGCCAATCAGATGGAAGCCGCCTTGCCCACCATCGCCCTCAACCGGCGTGCATAACCAGGCTTAGCGCCAGTGCCCGCGGTGCCAAACGCCCCAGGGCCCAAAATGGCCCGGTACCCAATAGGCTTGCGCATAAGGCGGTGGCGGTCTGTTCGGGTACACCACGCAACCTGTGAGCGGAAGCAGGGCCAGAGCCAAAATCGGTAATTTCTTCAAGCTTTGCATATATGACTCCTTGTCATTCATATCGTGTTTATCACAAAGTTTTATATTTTTATGTTTGTTAAGTAACGACATGTTTCAAAAGTGCCGACAGTAATTGTCGCGCGTAAGCAGCCATGGTGTGGCGGGCACAATAATTTGTTCGTATTTTTTCAGTCTCTCTTGGCTGCAGCAAGGCATTTTCTAATGCCCCGGCAATCTCTTCAGGTGCCGGATCATCCGCAATGCGCTTTATATAGTCTGGCGCATCGATATTTTCCGCCAGATCGCGGCTTGCCACTGTTGGCAGCCCCACGCCGATACAATCCTGCAGCGCTGCTGAAATTCCGCCGGGCTGCCCCATGCGCAATTGCAGCCCGGCATCGGCGGCGGCCAGCCAGGCCCTATAATCCGCCCCGCTCAAAAACCCGGTACCCAGCGTTACGCCCAATGCGTCTGCTTGTGCCGCCAGTGGCGCCAGGTCCATCCCATTTTCGCCAGCAAAAACCAGCCTTGCCGTGGGCTGCCTGGCCCGCAACAGCGCAAAAGCCAGGAGAGCCCTGGCAATGCCCTTATCCGGCACCAGAAACCCGAATGAAACGATCAGCTTTTCGTCAGGCCCAATGCCAAATTTTGCCCGTGCCGTTACGCGCTCAAATGGCGTAATCGCAGCATGTTGCCGCATCATCGGGAAGGGCAGATACAGTGCATCTGCCCCAAACCGCTCCTTGCACAGCGCCACCGGCTGCGGCGCATGAAAAATCAACGGCCTTGCTGCCCGCGCCAAGGGCCCCAGAAAACTTGCCTCGCGTTTTGATTCATCTCTGGCCCAGCGGTCCACTTCCTCTTCCGAGACATTTCGTCCCAGTTCGCCTGAGGCCACCTCAGCTGCCTCTGCCAGCCCTTTGCGCGTTGCCAAACCCAGCAGCCGCGCATCATGGCATAATGCCGCCGCGCCATAGCGCAGGCAGAGATCATAAATCTTGCCATGCAGTGGAGAGTTTCCAATTACGCAGAGCACAGCATCATATTTTCCATCCTGCACGGCAAGGCGTGGATACGGCGCCACAGCGAACACATCCACCTCCGCCAGTTTGCGCAATTCCACCAGCAGGGCGGCGGAATGCTCCGCCACGCCGCTATGCGCCGGGGGCAGGGGCGTTAACACCGCCAGTTTTGGCTGTTTCGCTATCACGTGCTTCGGGCGTAAGGTTAAAAAAACTTTGTCCGCGACAGCATATTCTGAGAACGGCGTAGCCAAGCCAGCTTGCGCCGCTACAACCTCCTCCCGCCGCGTCAGAGTATCTTCCAGCAACCGCACCAGCTTTGCATCATCGTCCACGCCGAATAAAAATGGCTCCGGCAGCAAGGCGCGGTGCGGCGGAATATCCGATGCCAGAGACGGCACGCCTGCTTTGCAGGCTTCCACCACCGGCATCGAGAATCCCTCGGCCCGTGAGGGCGTTACCACAGCCAGCGCACCGGCATAAAGTGCGGCCATTTGCGCATCGCTCACCCGGCCGGGCAATTCCACCCGCGTTATCATCCGCATCCGCGCCGCCGTCTCAGGTCCATAAGCACCCGTGATCAGCAGCGGAACATTTCGTAATACGGCGCTTGCTGCGTGAGCGCGCAGCAGCACTTCTGGGTTCTTGCGCGCATCATCTCCGCCTACCATCAAAATATGGCGTGGTGTTGCAGGCGCCAGCGCATCCAGAAAAGGTGGCAATCCCACCCCTGTCACCACGCTGTCTATCTGCCCGAACAATGCCCTCAGCCGGGCATCCGTTGGCACCGATATCGGAAAGAACAGATCATACCGCTTCAGCCATGCCAGGGATGTCAGATATTCCAGCCGTGCCGCCTGGCCGCGTAGATAGCGCTCCGGCTCATCGAACGGGATAAAATCATAAACGCATACGGCCTTCAGCACGCGCTCATCCGTCAGCAGCCTGGCGCAAAAGCTTTGGTCCGGCAAGAACGGGAAGGGGTTCAGAAACACCCTGGCCCCCGGCACATACCCATGAGGGGAAAGCCGCGCCGCCAGCCTTGCCTCGGCTTCCGGCAAGGGCGGCAGTGCCGGGTCATACATACCTACCCACCCTGCCGGCGCATGGCGGATCAAGCTGCGCGCGTGGTTGCCAATGCCGCGTTCGTAATACTGCCTGTCCTGCAGGCAGCGCAGATCAATCACGAATGTCATGGCGGCGTGGTCATTGGCGGCGTGGCGTCTCCGGTTTACAGCCTTTCTAATGTGTATTTTGAGTCTGTTCCAATGCGCCGCCTGACCGAACTTCGCCTGCCCATCGACCATGATGAGGCCCAGCTGAAAGCCGCCATCGCCGCTGGCTTTGGCGTGCCTGAGAGCGCCATTCTCTCCTGGCATGTGCACCGCCGTGCTTGGGATGCGCGGAAAAAATCTCAGATCATGCTCGTTTATACTATCGACGCCGTTTTGGCCGTGGATGTTTCCACCGGCGAACCTGCACCGGAGATGAGCTATAGCCCCCCTGCCATTGCCAGCGCCCGCCCGGCAAAACGCCCCGTTATTATCGGCACCGGCCCTTGCGGCATTCTGGCGGCGCTTATCCTGGCTGAAGCTGGCTTCTGCCCTCTCATTCTGGAGCGCGGCAAGCTGGTGCGCGAACGCACCAAAGACACCTGGGGCCTGTGGCGGCGCGGCGAGCTGAACCCCACCTCCAACGTGCAGTTCGGGGAGGGCGGGGCAGGGACATTCTCCGACGGCAAGCTCTATTCCCAGATCAAGGACCCCCGCCATCTCGGCCGCAAAGTGATGGAGGAGTTCGTTGAGGCTGGCGCGCCGGAGGAAATTCTCACCATCGCCAAGCCACATATCGGCACGTTCCGGTTGGTTTCCATGGTCGAAGCCATCCGCGCGAAGGTGGAAGCCCTGGGCGGTGAATACCGCTTTGGCGCCAAGGTGGACGATTTCGACATAAGCGACGGCCAGATCCACGCGGTCACGCTGGAAGATGGTGAGCGGATCGAGACGGAGCATGTCATCCTCGCCATTGGCCATTCGGCGCGTGACACCTTCGCCCGGCTGCATCAACGCGGCGTGTTCATGGAAGCCAAGCCCTTCTCAATCGGGTTTCGCATCGAGCACCCGCAAGGCATGATCGACCGCCACCGTTTCGGCGCCTTCGCCGGGCATCCCGTCCTGGGTGCGGCGGACTACAAGCTTGTGCACCACGCCAAAAATGGCCGCTCGGTCTATAGTTTTTGCATGTGCCCTGGCGGCACGGTGGTGGCCGCCACGTCAGAGGAAGGGCGCGTCGTCACCAACGGCATGAGCCAATATTCCCGCGCCGAGCGCAACGCCAATGCGGGCATCGTGGTCGGCATCACCCCGGCGGATTACCCAGGCGGCGTATTGGCGGGCGTTGAGTTCCAGCGCCGCTGGGAAAGTGCGGCCTTTGTAGCTGGCGGCGGCGGCTACATGGCGCCGGGGCAATTGGTGGGGGATTTCATCGCCGGCCGGGCCTCAAGCGCATTTGGCGAGGTTCAACCCAGCTATAAGCCCGGCGTGCACCTTACCGACCTTGCCCCAACTCTACCGGATTACGCGATTGCCGCCATCCGTGAGGCGCTGCCTGCCTTTGGCCGGCAGATCAAAGGGTTCGACCGGCCAGGCGCGGTGCTCACCGGCGTTGAAACCCGCACCTCATCGCCCGTGCGCATCACCCGCGGCAAGGATTTTTGCTCTCTCAATGTTCGTGGCCTTTACCCGGCTGGCGAGGGGGCTGGGTACGCTGGTGGCATCCTCTCCGCCGGGGTGGACGGCATCAAGGTCGCGGAAGCCGTGAGTAAAAGTCTGGCGGGGTAAACGGCAGGAGCCTGGCGCAGCTATTTTCTATTCCCGCCTGGTGTTGTAGAGAATTGCAGCGCGCCCACGCCGTCAAGGAGCCATCATGCTGTCTCAAAAGTGCAAATATGCCCTACATGCGTTGATGGCGCTGGCGAGGGAAAACAGCGACCGCCTGCTCCTTGTCTCCGAAATTGCCGAGCGTGAGAACCTGCCAAAGAAATTCCTTGAGGCAATTCTGCTGGAGTTGAACCGGAACGGCCTTGTGCGGTCTCGCCGGGGCAGAGGCGGCGGCTATGCTTTGGCCAAACCGGCGGATCTCATCACCTTTGGCCAAGTCATCCGTATCATGGATGGCGCGCTGGCCCCGCTGGCCTGTGTGTCCGTTAATTACTATCGGCGTTGTGATGAATGCCAGGACGAACAGGCCTGTGAGATTCGTAAGGTTATGCACCGCGCCCGTGAAGCCATGGCTCATGAGCTGGATGGCACCTCTCTCGCCAAGGCCCTTGCCGACGGGAAAGTGCCGGCACAAGCGGCTTAGGGCGCGGGGCAGAGGGTTCAGGCGGCTGAAACGCCTGGATAATCAAAGAAGTTCGCGCGTGTTGACGTTCTCGCGATGAAGGCGCGCAAATGCGGGTGCTGCCACCCCTCAGGCCCGATAATCGCGTTGATTGGTGCAAAAAACTCATGCGCGTGCGGAATCTGGCTCGCCGAGAAGGCAGCATAATGGCGTGGCGGTAGTGCATACATCACTCGTATGTCCCGTACCGGCAGAACCAGCGGCGCAATCGGCGCACGGCGCAGCAGGCCGGTGTAGCGCCAGCGCGGCATTGGATTTGTCCGCGAAACCGGCTGCACCAGCCATTCCGCTGAGCATACAGCCAGCATCGAATGCATCGACGGCGCAAAGCGTGAACGCTTATCCAGCAGGTTTTGGTAAGACCCGCAGGCTTCAAGGGCAAAAATATCCACAAACGGATCTGCCGCGGTGCCGCCAAAGCAAAACCATAGCCCATCCGGGTTGGTCCGCAGGCGGTTGGAACCAGGCAGCTTCAAATAGGGCTGGTCGGGGTCTTCTGGTGTGCCAGGGCGTGCACGAATCCACGCACCAGACGCGCCCATGTCATGGTCCGCAAGGCCCGGTGGATGCTGTGGCCAGGTACGCAGCTTCTGGCGAACAAGCGCATCCATCGAGGTGAAGCCAGCCATATGTTTACTCCCGAATACAGTAACTCAACTTTAAGTAGAATACTGTCCAAAAGCGACTCGGATGCAAGATATATTTTATCTAGTTTTTAATTTTCTTTCCATCTTCAAGCTGGTGGCTGTAGCTCAAAATCCCCGTAAGCTTCTGAAACATAAACTTGCAGTTTGCAGCCTTGCCGGGTAGAGCTGGTTTTCCGTAATGTTATCCGGGTACTAAAATTACAAAGCATTACGGAATGTTAACCCCATTAAATCCCCCGCACGATGGCGGGTTGCGTGGTTTGCGCATGGCTGAACGCCGCCCGCGTGTACAAAATAAGCTGGACTTATAGGGCACGCGGACCATTTCTGCTCCACTTGGCACGCTTGCCTTGGTGGCACGGCCCATGGTTTTGTTAAGCCTTCGCCACCTGAAGGGCGGAACGGGAGATTGAAGAACGTGATATCCATTCGCTTGCGCCGCAGCCTGGCAGGCTCTGCATTTTCGCTTGGGCTGGCCGCGGCGCTTTCGGGCTGTATGCTGGGCCCCAATTTTCAGCCTCCCCGCACCGCCACCCCCAGCGCCTACTTGAACGATTCCCCCGGTAGCGCGGTTTTCGTCACCTCCGGCGCGGTTAACCCGCAATGGTGGAACAGCTTCAACGACCCGCTGCTGACGCAGCTGGAAACCATGGCCGTGCAGCAGAATTTGGACCTGCAGATCGCCACCCAGCGCCTGCTGGAGGCCGAGGCCCAGGCCCAGATGGAAGGTGCCAGCCTTTACCCCAACCTGGGTGCCAACGCCTCCTACTCTCGCAGCAAAGTGAGTGACAACAGCCCCACCGGCATGTTCGGCGCTGCTTTCCCGGCCGTCACCCAGCCCTATAATCTTTACCAGTACGGCCTGCAGACGATGTTCGACCTCGACCTCTGGGGTAAGAACCGTCGCGCCGTGGAGGCTGCCGTGGCCAATGCCCGCGCGTCCGATGAAGCCCGCCGCGCAGCGCTGCTGAATGTTCAGGCCAGTGTGGCCAGCAACTACATCCAGCTTCGCGGCACCGAGGCCGTGCTGGCCATCACCCAGAAAAACCTGCAATCAGCCAACCAGCTTGTGCAGCTCACGGTCGAGCGTCAGCAGGCGGGCCTCACCACCCAGCTTGATGTCGCCAACGCCCGCGCCACCGCCGCGCAGATCGCCTCGCAAATTCCCACCCTCATCGCCCAGCGGGACGGGCTGATCAACCAGATCGGCCTTCTCCTCGGCCAAACGCCGGACGGTTTGCCACAGGAGCTCGTCACCCCGTCTCCCGTGCCGCTTACCCCGCCCAGCGTACCGGTGGGCCTGCCGTCCGGCCTGCTCACCCGTCGGCCAGATCTGCGCGAGGCGCTGGACAAGCTGCACGCCGCCACCGCCCAGATTGGTGTCGCCAAAGCTGCCTTCTTCCCGGATGTGGCGCTCACCGCCTCCGCCTCGCTGGAGGGGATGCAGCTCAACGCCATGGATAGCTGGAAATCCATCACCTACGGCTTCGGCCCCACCATCACCCT
>JAGWZS010000056.1 GCA_018971905.1 Rhodospirillales bacterium
AGCGGCACCAAAACCATATTGGTTCCCCAGGGCGTCCCGGTTGTTACTTATACTCCTGGACATTCAGCAGACCTTCGGCCGGGGGCGCATATCATCCTCTTCCCGTCCGGGGCTGTTACAAATGGCGCCGTCACCACCAGCCGGGTCGGCGTTGGCAAGAATGGCCTGACACCGCCGATGTGACGCAAACGCCCCGCGACGGCCATCAATCTGACCGTCGAACATATCTTACCCGATCGGCGCTTCCGGAGAAGCCAGCTCATGCCGGGCCCGCCAGTCCGGGGTCACGTAATTCACGATCAGCGTGCGCCGCACACCGGTAATCGGCCGTTTCTCGAAGCCATGCCAGGTATTCGCCCCCGGCACAAAGATAAGCCCTTTATTGCGCCCCGATGGGGCGGAGCCGAGGCGGTGGCTGGGGCTTATATAGATGTCCGTCCCCCAATCCTCGCCCGGAGGCGGATCGTTCAAATAGATCAGCATGGTAAAGAATTTCGCGCCAATGTCGGTATGCGGCTCCAGCCAGAACCCGTTGGTGTCCAGGCAATATTCGATCCGTAGGAGGCTGCCGCGCAGCTTGGCGCCGGTGAGCGTCTGCAGGCTGTTGGTAACGCGGGGGTCGCGCAGTAGCGCCGCCAAGTCCGCGCAGACAGGGTATGCCGCCTGCGCCGCGGCGCCGAAGAATAGCCGTGTGGAATTATGCGTCTCGCGCCGGCCTTTTGTGTCGTCGATGGACGGCGGGGCCAAGGGCAGGCCGAGAAGTTCGTCGTGCCAGGCTGCGGGCAGCACATCCGACAGCAGCCAGTGCGGATATGGGCTGGTCAGCGCCTGCGCAGCCTGCAAGCTGGCGAGCAGGCTCGTCATCTGGCTCAGCTCAGGCATAATTCAGCAGCCTTTTGGCCTGGGCAGAAACACGGTGGCGCATCAGCTCGCGCTGGGCTGAAAAGCCGCTGGCCATCCAGTTGATCATCACGTAGCGCCGCACTCCGACATAGGGTTCATGCCCATGGAAGGAATTATCGCTGCGCTGGAAGGCGACGAGCGTACCCAGATCAGGCGGCACCTCGGCAATAACGTCATTAAGATCATCGCCCCGGCGCAACAGCCGCAACCGGCCGCCCTGCGCCTGCCAATCCTCGTTAAAATACAGCAGCGCGGTGATCAGCTTGGCCTCGCTGTCGGTATGGATGCGCCCATCCTTCTCCTGGGCGCGGCCGCGAACGGTTACCATGGTCGGACGATTGGTGAGGTCGATCCCGAATTTGCGAGAGAAGGCGAGCGCCACCTCCGGGCCGGTCAGTTCGTCGATCAGCGCCATGAAACTTGGCCCAGGACGGGTGGCCTCCACCGGCAGCAGCCCGGCATGGTCGATGGCGGGGAAGTCCCGCATTACCGTCTGCTTCTGCCCGCCGGTGATGAAATCGCTCACCACCAGATGCTTGAATGGGGATGAAGTGAGCGGCGTCTGGTCGAACCTGGCGAGATCGAGAATCAGCATGGCGAAGATCCAATCTGGGGTTACGGTCAGCAAATGCGGAAGACGCCGGCGGCTTCGCGGTGCGAATCAGCCAAACGCACTTAGCCTCTAGGCGCGATGCGGCGTGTAAACATTGACCTGGATCAAGAGCCGGCACCGCTAGCCAGCACTTGCCAACCATTTCCGGCCCGCCCGCCTGACCCCGCCGGTTTAAGCTGCTTCGCCGGACTGCGGCTTTCCTGAATTAAGAACTCGAATTATTCGAGGGACAGCACAGGCGGCTTATGTTACGCATGACCGTCCGTTCCGGCCTTAAAAACAACAAAACCCCACATCAGGGAGGTGATAATGGCAGACACCGAACCAGGCACGCCATTGCAGGCACGCCTTAAATCCAACTCTGTAGGGCTTGCGGGGGCGGTTATCATGTCCGCCGCCATCATGGGGCCTGCCGTTTCAACCTTCTTCAACCCGCAGTTTTCCACGCCTTTTTCCGGCTCAGCGACGCCTTTTGTCTATTTCGCCTGCCTGATCGCCATTCTCATCACCGCCAGCGGTATTATGGAGATGGCAGCCGAAACACCCAGCGCTGGTTCCTTTTATACTTACGTGGCGCAGGGGCTGGGGCCACATGCCGGGTTTGTAACCGGCGGGCTGATGTTTCTGGCCTATGCGCTGCTGCCGCCCATCGAAGTGGCGTTGATCGGCGCGTATTTGCAGCAGACCATCCAGCAGGAATTTGGCGTCAACATCCCCTGGTGCCTAATCTCCCTCATCCCGTGGGGCTTCATGACCTTTTTGGCGCTGGAAGGCATACAAAGCTCCCTGCGCACGGCGATGGTCCTTTTCATAATCGAAGTGGGGGTGGTGATGACCATGGCGGTCATCGTGGTTGCCATGGGCGGCGCTCACGGCCTTACCCTGCGGCCTTTGTCACCGGCGGCTTCGCCCCATGGTGTGCAGGGGCTGGTGATCGGTGCGGTTTTCGCGGCACTCAGCTTCGTTGGCTTTGAAGGGGCAACAACGCTGGGCGAGGAAGTGCGCAACCCGCGCCGCAATGTACCCCTGGCCATCGCACTTTCTACCCTCGCGGTTGGCGCCCTCTACACATTCTGCATCTGGGCCGAAGTTGTGGGGCTTGGCGCCGATAAGGTTGCGGCACTCACCGGCGCCTCCACACCTTGGAACGATCTTGCGCATATGTATGCGCCCTGGATGACACCGCTCATCATCCTTGCCTCGGTTTCAAGCATGTTTGCGGTTTCGGTGAATTCCAACACCGGCATTGTGCGCATTCTTTTCGCCATGGGCCGCGAAGGGCTGCTGCCGCGCGCGCTCGCCCACATCAACCCCAAGCACAACACGCCGTCCAACGCGGTGCTGTTCCAGAGCGGCTTTACCTTCCTGATCGTTCTAATCGTCGGCGCGCTCTCCGGCGGGCTTGGGAACCCCAATGGCGGAAGCAACGTGTATGGCTATCTTGGCTTCCTGCTGACACTGGCCATTCTTGTTGTGTATGTGTTCGCCAACATCGCTGCCATCGCCTATTTCATGAAGCGGCGCAGCGGCCGGGTGGTACGCCATGCCCTGCTGCCCGCACTTGGCTGCCTGCTGATGGTCGGCCTGTTTGCAGGCCAGATCGTGGAAAATACCGGCGCGCCCTATACCTGGATGCCCTGGATCACGCTCGTCTGGTTTGCGTTGTTTGTGCTGGGCGCTATCTGGCTTGCGCTGACACAGCCTGAAACCCTGCGAAAGGCTGGGGCCGTGCTGGGCTCAGAGGAGGTTGCGAAGCTAGGCGGATAACCCGTCAGCAAGATCCGGCCATATACTTGTCCGCTGGGGCGGAAGCCCTGGCGGGAAGGGGGCTGTTGCGCAACCCCCTGATGAATCATCGCACCTGCATCAAGGGGATAATCGCCAATTTTTGCGTGCCACTATTCAGTTAGCGAGACATACGGCTGACAGAGCACCAGCCCTTTAACAACCGAAATAATGACGCATCTTCGAGAAAGTATAAGGTAATCGCAACGAAAACCGTAGCCATCCACCAACAAGCCAATTGATACGCAAACCAGCATAGATAGATGATGACAGCCCGCTCTGCATCCAGCGGCGCTCCCGCCGGAGCAACCCCGATAGGCCGCGGCAAGAATGACCCCAACATGACGAAAATGACCACACCAAGCGTCAGCCGGAAAATCCACTTTTCGTCAGATTTTATTGTGTCCGCAGGAAAGGTTAGGCCAGGAACCACGAACAGCGGCTCAACGCCCAGGACAGCGAAGGGCTACGCACCAGAAGTGCAATTCTTCTCATATCGGCGGCGGAATGCAAGGCTTGTCTCCCTTGATTTTCTTCAGATTTGTTGGGGATTAACTTCTCTTGCGCGATGGTATTTGCAGACAGATCACAGGGCATATTTCTCCTTTCGGCGTGATCAATAGCCCGCCGGCACCCCCGCGGCGGGCGGGCCGCGCGGGCTCCCTGCACGGAGGGAGGCATTCCGCATACGAGTCCCGGCCAGGTTTGCTCGCGCCAATCAAGGCCTGTAACTGGGGCCAGAGTTGTGCCAATACCGCCGCCATGTGGATCCACCCGTCAAACCCGCCCTCCGGCCAACGCCTCGCTGAAGCGCCTCCGGCCCGTGCGATGGCGACCGAAGCCACCCGGCATCAGAGATCATCGCATTTTCGACCCGCACAGCTCCTGCACAGCTTGAAAATCGCATAAATTACCCAAGGAATTCATTGAGATGGCCGCTTATCAATATGTGTATGTGATGAAAGACCTCACCAAGGCCTATCCGGGCGGGCGTGAGGTTTTCAAGGGCATCACCCTCTCCTTCCTCCCCGGCGTGAAGATCGGCGTGCTGGGCGTAAACGGTGCGGGTAAATCCACCCTGCTCAAGATCATGGCCGGCATCGAGACCGAGTATGGCGGCGAAGCCTGGGCGGCCGAGGGCGTGAAGGTGGGCTATCTGGCCCAGGAGCCGCAGCTGGACCCCACCAAGAATGTCGGTGAGAACGTCGCCGAGGCGTTCCAGGAGGTCCGCGCCGCGCTGAAACGCTTCAATGAAATCTCCGAAGCGTTCATGGAGCCGATGGACGACGACAAGATGAACGATTTGCTGGCTGAACAGGCGCAGTTGCAGGAGCTTATCGACGCCAAGGATGGCTGGGACCTCGACCGGCAGATCGAGATCGCGCTGGATGCACTGCGCTGCCCGCCAGCGGAAGCCAATGTTGGCCCGCTTTCGGGCGGTGAGAAACGCCGCGTGGCGCTCTGCCGCCTGTTGCTGGAAAAGCCGGATATTCTGCTGCTGGATGAGCCGACCAACCATCTGGACGCCGAATCCGTGGCCTGGCTGGAGCGCACGCTGGAGAATTACACCGGCACCGTGATTCTCATCACCCACGACCGTTACTTCCTGGATAACGTGACCAACTGGATTCTGGAGATTGAGCGCGGCCGCGGCTACCCGTATGAGGGCAATTACTCTTCCTGGCTGGAGCAGAAGCAGAAACGCCTGGCACAGGAGGAGAAAGAAGAATCCTCCCGCCAGCGCGCTCTGGCCGAGGAGCGGGAATGGATCAGCGCCTCGCCCAAGGCCCGCCAGACCAAGAGCCGCGCGCGTATTCAGCGTTATGAGGAGATGCTGGCGAAATCGCAGGAGCTGGCTGGTGGCGTGGCGGAAATCGTCATTCCGCCCGGCCCGCGTCTGGGCGGCACGGTGATCGAGGCGCAGGATCTCTGCAAGGGCTTTGGCGACCGCGAGCTGATCGAGAATTTGAACTTCAAGCTGCCGCCGGGCGGCATTGTCGGCGTGATCGGCCCCAACGGCGCTGGCAAATCCACGCTGTTCAAAATGATCACCGGGGCGGAAAAGCCCGATTCCGGCGCCTTGAAGATCGGCGAGACAGTGAAGCTTGGCTATGTGGACCAGAGCCGCGACAGCCTGGATGACAATAAAAACGTGTGGGAGGAAATCTCCGGCGGCACGGATGTGATTTATCTGGGCAAGCGCACCATTGCCTCGCGCGCTTATGTGGGCGCGTTCAACTTCAAGGGCTCTGACCAGCAGAAGAAGGTTGGCATTCTCTCCGGCGGTGAGCGCAACCGCGTACATCTGGCGAAGATGCTGAAATCCGAAGCCAACGTCATCCTGCTCGATGAGCCGACCAACGATCTGGATGTGGACACGCTGCGCGCCCTGGAAGACGCGCTGATGGAATTCGCTGGCTGTGCGGTGGTGATCTCGCATGACCGCTGGTTCCTGGACCGGCTGGCGACGCATATTCTGGCCTTTGAGGGCGACAGCCATGTGGAATGGTTTGAGGGCAACTTCCAGGCCTACGAGGAAGACAAGCGCCGCCGCTTAGGGCAAGACGCGGCCGAGCCGCACCGCATCAAATACCGCCCGCTGACTCGGTGACCCTCCAGGCATGAGCGTTTCATCCGCCTGGGTGCTGGAGACGGCGCGCCTGCGGATGACACCCGTGGGCCACCAAGACCTGCCGGACCTCATCCGGCTGAAGGCTGACCCGCGCGCCTATGCGCTGATGCTGGGCGGGGTGCGCTCACCCGTACAGGTGGCCGAGGAGCTGGCGCAGGATATTCGCGGCTGGGGCGAACACGGCCACGGCATGTGGGCTGTCCGCACCAGGCGGGGAGAGTTTTTGGGGATAACCGCGCTGATGCGCCGGCCCGATGAGCGCGGCACGGCGCTGCGGTTCGCCTTCTACCCCGAGGCACGCGGTGTGGGGCTGGCGCGGGAAGCCGCGTCCGCTGCCTTGGTTTATGGGCACGATACGGCAGGGATCAGGCGCCTTATTGCGGTGGCCCGGGAAGATAATTTCGCCTCCCGGCAAGTGCTCAGCTCAATTGGCATGTCACACATAAGTGAATTCTACAGGGACGGAAATTTACTCTTTGTTTATCAATCTATTAGATCTGAACATCCAAAGTGAATTCGGCGTAATTACCAATAATGGCCCTTGCCAAAAAGGCCGAACTCGCCCCTTAAATTTGGCTGTGACCCGGCAAGAGCATCAAAACATTCTGGCATTTCTGGACAGCGCGCTCAACGGCACGCATGCCCCGCTGGACCTTGAGGCGGATGCCATCATTCGGGCTTATCTCAAACGCAACCCGGACGCCGCTTACCGGCTGACGATGCTGGCGATGGAGCTGGCCAGCCCCCGTGGTGTCGAATCCTACACCCCGCCAAAGCGCCGGCGCTGGTTGCCTGTGCTGTTGCGAAGCTGACAGGCCGCTCCAGCCTCGGCTTGCCCCTTGGCCTGGCCACGCATAAACCGGCCGCATGACAGAGTTTGCTAATCGCATCGGCCGCACTGAGCTGGCCGCCACCTTCGCCATGGCCGCCCGCGCCCGCGCCCTGCAGGCACAGGGCATGGACATCATCTCCCTCTCCTTGGGCGAGCCTGATTTTCCTACACCCGGACATGTGGTGGATGCCGCGCATGAGGCCGCAAAGCGCGGCGATACCAAGTACCCGCCCCTGAACGGCAGCGAGCCCTTGCGCACGGCGGTGGCGCAGAAATTTACCCGCGAGCATGGCATCGCAACCCGCCCGCAGGACGTGCTGGTAACCAATGGCGGCAAACAAGGTATTTTCAATGTCATCATGTCCCTCGTCGGCGAGGCGGATGAGGTGATCATTCCCGCCCCCTCCTGGGCGGGCTACGAACAGACGGTGAAATTCGCAGGCGGCACGCCTGTGTTCGTGCCATGCCCGCAGGAGCATGGATTCGTGCTGCAACCAGAAGCGTTGGCCAACGCCATAAGCGGCCGCACCAAACTTTTGATTCTGAATTACCCCAGCAACCCATCCGGCGCCGTGCTCTCCCGCGCGGCGCTGACAGCTTTGGCCGAGGTGCTGCGGCAATACCCGCATGTGTGGGTTCTTTCAGATGACATTTACGAACATTTGCTGTTTGGCAGCGCGAGGCACGAAACATTGCTGGGCGTGGCGCCGGATTTGGCAAACCGGGTGGTGACACTCTCTGGCGTCTCTAAAACCTATGCCATGACAGGCTGGCGAATCGGCTGGTGCATCGGCCCGGCGGAGATGATCCAGGCGGCAACAATGGTGCAGGCCACTGCCACCTCTGGTGTTTCCACCATCGGCCAGGCGGCGGCGCTGGCAGCGCTCACCGGGCCGCAGGATTTTCTGGCCGAACGCGCGAGCGCTTATGAGCAGCGGCGCGATGCCGTGGTGACGGCGTTGAACCAGATGCCCGGCATTTCCTGCCACCGGCCAGAGGGGGCTTTCTACGTGTACCCCAACATCGCCGGTTGTCTGGGCAAGACCACGCCTGGCGGCCGCGTCATCGGCTCCGACGGCGATTTTGCGATGGCCCTGCTGGAAGAAGGGCGGGTTGCCGTAGTGCAAGGTGCTGCCTTCGCCATGAGCCCGCACATCCGCATTTCCACCGCCACCACCCTGCCCCGCCTCATCGAAGCCTGCCAGAGGATTTCAAGCTTCTGTAACGCCCTGGCCTGAGCGCCCCCTTGCTTTGGAGCGGCCTTGCGCACATCCTGCCCGCACTCGAAGAGGAGACAAATTATGAGCGTCACGGAAATTCTATACACGGGCCACGGCTCGGCCATGGGCGGGCGCGCCGGCAAAGGTGCCTCGAACGACAAAAGGCTGGAAGTCACGCTCAGCGTGCCTGCCGGCCTCGGCGGCGAAGACGGGCCTGGCACCAACCCAGAGCAGCTTTTTGCGGTTGGCTATTCGGCCTGTTTCCTGGGCGCGCTGAAAATGGTGGCGGGCAAGGAAAAGCTGCGCCTGCCAGACGATGCCACCGTGGCGGCCGCAATCGGCATTGGCCCGCGCGAAGACGGCGGCGGCTTTGGAATCACCGCTGCCCTCACCATCACCGCTGAGGGTATAGAAAAAGCCAAGCTGGAGGAGCTGGTGCAGAAGGCGCATATCGTGTGCCCCTATTCCAACGCGATTCAAAAGACCGTGGACGTTAAACTGAGCGTTGCCTAATTTTTAAGGCGATGCCGTGGAGACCGCTCCACGGCATCGCCACGTGGCAGGGCGTGGCACTAGCGCGGCATAATCTATGGGAAATGGTGGAGCTAAGCGGAATCGAACCGCTGACCTTCTGCATGCCATGCAGACGCTCTACCAATTGAGCTATAGCCCCGTACCGTTTGGTGGTGGGGCGTATAATCCCGGTTGCGCCGTACGCGCAAGAGGGCCGCAAAAGAAAAATGCCCCTCTCTCCCGCCGCCTTCCCCCAGGCAGCAAAACCGGCTAACCCCCGGCAATGGTCAAACTCCGCTTCGCCCCCAGCCCCACGGGCTATCTGCATGTTGGCAACGCCCGCGCCGCCTTGGTGAATTTCCTGTTTGCCCGGCATGAGGGCGGAACATTATTGCTGCGGCTGGATGATACCGATACCGAGCGCGGCCGCCCGGAATATGAGCAGGGCATTTACGATGATCTGCGCTGGCTGGGCATTGAATGGGACGAACAGGCCAGGCAGTCTGACCGCTTCGCCCGCTATGCGGAAGTTGCCGAGGCATTGAAAGCCTCCGGTCGGCTCTACCCCTGTTTCGAGAACGAGGACGAACTGGCCGCCAAGCGCGCCGCGCTTATCAAACGCAAGCTGCCCCCGGTTTACGACCGCGCGGCGTTGAACATGACACCCGAACAGCGCGCCACCGCCGAGGCGAACGGCAAGAAACCCTATTGGCGCTTCAAGCTCTCGGACGAGGCTGTGAGCTGGAACGACCTCGTTCTCGGCGCGCGCAATATCAAGCTCACCACCGTCTCAGACCCGGTGCTGATCCGCGCCGACGGCACGCCGCTTTATACCTTCACCTCAGTGGTGGATGATGCGGATATGAGCATCACCCATATCGTCCGCGGTGAGGATCATGTCTCCAACACTGCCGTGCAGATTGATCTGTTCCGGGCCGTTACCCGCGCGGGGGTTCCCCGCTTCGCGCATCTGCCGCTCATCTCCGGCGGGGATGGCGAAAAACTCTCCAAGCGCATTGGCTCCATCTCGCTGAAATCGCTCCGCAAGGATGGGATCGAGCCCAC
>JAGWZS010000307.1 GCA_018971905.1 Rhodospirillales bacterium
ATTTTTCCAATAGAGAGAGTTCCATGCCCGTCATCACCCTGCCCGATGGTTCCCAGCGCTCCTACGCAGGCGCGGTAACGGGCACCCATTTGGCGGCAGATATCGGCCCAGGGCTGGCTCGCGCCGCCCTGGCCATGGAGGTCAATGGCAAGCAGATGGACCTCGCCCGCGAGATCGCCGAGGACAGCGCGGTGAAATTCATCACCCGCAAGGACGTTGCGGCGCTGGAGATGATCCGCCACGACGCCGCCCATGTGCTGGCCGAGGCTGTGCAGGAGCTGTTTCCCGGCACCCAGGTCACCATCGGCCCCTCTATCGAAAACGGCTTCTATTACGATTTCCATCGTAATGAGCCCTTCACCCCCGCTGACCTCCCGGCCATCGAAGGCAAGATGCGCGAGATCATCGGCCGCAACGCCAATTTCGTGCGTGAGGAATGGGATCGTGCCGAGGCCATCAAATTCTTCGAGGCCAAGGGCGAACGCTTCAAGGCCGAGCTGATCCGCGACCTGCCGGAATCTGAGACCATCACCATCTACCGCCAGGGCGAGTGGCTGGATTTGTGCCGCGGCCCGCATATGCGTTCCACCGGCGATATCGGCAGCGGCTTCAAGCTGATGAAGACCGCAGGCGCGTATTGGCGCGGCGATTCCAAAAACCCGATGCTCAGCCGCATCTACGGCACCGCCTGGCGCGACAATAAGGAGCTGGATGCCTATCTCACCCAGCTGGAAGAGGCGGAAAAGCGCGACCACCGCAAGATCGGCCGCGAGATGGACCTGTTCCATATCCAGGAGGAAGCCACCGGCTCCATCTTCTGGCACCCTAAGGGCTGGAAGCTCTACCGCACCGTGGAGGCCTATATCCGCCGGCGGCAGGAGCAGAACGGCTACGAGGAAGTGCGCACGCCCCAGCTGGTGGACCGCAAGCTCTGGGAACTTTCCGGCCACTGGGACAAATACCGCAAGAACATGTTCATCGCGGAAGTCGCCGAGGAAGATACCACCCTGGCGCTGAAGCCGATGAACTGCCCGTGCCATGTGCAGATCTTCAATCAGGGCCTGCGCTCTTACCGCGAGCTTCCCATCCGCATGGCCGAATTCGGTGCCTGCCACCGCTACGAGCCATCCGGCGCGCTGCACGGCATCATGCGCGTGCGCGCCTTCACGCAGGATGACGCGCATATTTTCTGCACCGAGGACCAGATCGCGGATGAAACGGTGCGTTTCGTCGCACTGCTGGAGAGCGTCTATCAGGATTTCGGCTTCGAGAGCTTCACGGTGAAATTCTCTGACCGTCCTGACATCCGCGCCGGTGCCAATGATGTATGGGACCGTGCAGAGGGTGCCCTGAAAGCCGCCTGCGAGAAAGCCGGTGTGAACTACACGCTCAACCCCGGCGAGGGCGCCTTCTACGGCCCGAAGCTCGAATTCGTGCTGCGCGACGCCATCGGGCGGGACTGGCAATGCGGCACCATCCAGGTGGATTTCGTGCTGCCCGAGCGGCTGGATGCTGAATATGTCACCTCAGAGAGCAGCCGTGCGCGCCCGGTGATGCTCCACCGCGCCATCATCGGCAGTTTCGAGCGTTTCCTCGGCATCCTCATCGAGCAATATGCCGGGCGCTTCCCGCTCTGGCTGGCGCCGGTGCAGGCGGTGGTCGCCACCATCGTCTCGGATGCCGATGACTACGCCGCCGAGGTCGCCGCCGCGCTGAAACAGGCCGGGCTGGCGGTGGAGCTGGACACCAGCAACCAGAAAATCCAGGCAAAAATACGCGACCATTCCCTGCATCACGTGCCGAACATTTTGGTGGTGGGCCGCAAG
>JAGWZS010000308.1 GCA_018971905.1 Rhodospirillales bacterium
CACCGTTGGCCGCTGCCGCGGCATCAGCCGCAATTTCAGCGCCAGCCGCGGCAAAGTCATTGTCAGATATCGCGGATTGAACGCCCGCTCCCGCCTCAATGGCGACCGTCAGCCCCAGCCCGATCAATTTCTTCACCGTATCAGGGGTTGCCGCAACACGGGCTTCACCCGCACGGCGCTCCTTCAAAACCGCTAGACGCATTTACCTGTCCTCAAGTCCCTTTAAGTTTTGCGGCACCTTGGGTTAACGCCCTTAATATTGCAAGCGCCTTCCCCGCCATAAACGGCGTAAACCCAACCGATTTAGTCGGATTTCACCGGCTCCGGGCTGGTGTGCTTCAGTCAGCTGGCCGGTTGGCACGGTCTCGCGGGTTCCGCAAGCTCCCCCGCCGCACCGATTCGCACC
Source organism: Rhodospirillales bacterium (assembly GCA_018971905.1). Taxonomy (GTDB): domain Bacteria; phylum Pseudomonadota; class Alphaproteobacteria; order Acetobacterales; family Acetobacteraceae; genus Acidocella. The sequence goes on from JAGWZS010000308.1 coordinate 407, forward strand.
GCCACATGCCCTTTCTCGGCTGAAAAACCTATATACTCATAGGTAAGCCCTGTCTCCCGGATGAACTCTTGAAAGGCCTTGTACTCATGGCCCCGCCACCCTGGATAATTGAAATATTCGTCAAAAACAATAACCGTGCCGGGAATGATTCGCCCGCGCAGGGCGGAGAAAATCGTCACGGTGCTGGCGTAAATGTCGCAATCCACATGAACAAAGGCGGCAGCTTCCGCATGGGCGGCAAGAAACGGCGGCAGCGTCGCATCAAACCAGCCCGGATGCAGCACCGCATTCGGCGGCACTTTTGGCAGCTTGCCTTTCTGGGTGAAGGCCCCGGCCTGCTCCTTGGTGCCGGCCCATGCCTCAGGCAGCCCGCCGAAACTGTCGAATCCATGCACCTGCCTGGGGGTCTGCGCCGCGAGGTTGCGCAAGCTGGCGCCCTTGGCAACACCAAACTCCAGCACCAGCCCTTCCCTGGGTGCGCGCGAAAGCGCAAAGCGCGCCAGCGCGTCACGGTCGGCCAGCACCATCGCTTCGCTCATGTGGGCGATGGCATAATCCACCGCCTCGCGCTTGGCGTGCAGCCGCAAATCCAGCCACAGATCATTGGCGTAGATAGAGTGAAGAAGCTTGCGATACGCCCGGGCAAAGACGCCGGAACGGAAAAAGCCGCGTTGAAGAATTGCCATGCAGGCTGGTTTACTTGGCCACCGGCACCCCGGCAACCTGGAGCGCCTCGGCCTGCCGTGCGGCCATTGCCACCTCGCTGAACCCTTCCACCGTTTCCTGAAACAGCCGGTACCAGTTAAGCTCCGCCTCCAGCCGCATGAACACCGCCCCCAACCCGATGGCGGAGCGGTCCATCAGCACGAACTCCCGCGGCGGGCGCACGCCGCCGGTGCGCTGCAACCCGGCGTGAACCTTCTGCGCCACCTCGCGGCCGAACTCCGTGCCCTGCCCCTCCTGAATCGGCCGCACCCGGTCCTCGATCAGCGGCTGATACAGGAAGCGCGCCCATTCATTCAGTACATCCACCTGCTCGTCGGTGATGCCCTTGAAGCCCCAGATGTCGTAGGCATGGCGGGCGCGGGCTTCGTCACCATCCCGCACGGCGCCATAAAGCTCCAGCACGCCGCCCACGAATTTCGGCGGAAACACCCGGATGCAGCCATAATCCAGCAGATTCAGTCCGCCCGCCTCGCTCACCTGGTAATTGCCCAGATGCGGGTCGCCATGGATCACCCCATAGCGATAAAACGGAATATACCAGGCACGGAACAAGGCCGTGGCCAGCGCGTTGCGCGCTTCCTGGCTGGGGCCGGATTCCATCCAGCTACGAAACCCCTGCCCCTTCAGCCAGCTCATCGTCAGCATCCGGGTGGTGGTGTAGCCCTCCACCGGCTCCGGCACGTTAAT
>JAGWZS010000309.1 GCA_018971905.1 Rhodospirillales bacterium
GCTGGGCACCAGCCTTGCCGTGGCCTTGCTGGTGGAACAGCGCCTGGCCGGAGGCGGGTTCAAACCCGGGGAACCCCTGCTGTTTTTCCTGGTCTGGTTTGGCCCTGGGCTGCTGCCCTGGCATCCGGCCTACGCGCATCTTGCGCCAGTGCTGCTGCTGTTGCTCTTGGCAAGCGCGTGGCAGCGTGGTGGTGTTCGCCTATGCGACTCATCTCCGGCTCAGCCCGGCTCGCCGGCGTCACCGGCTGGCCGGTCTCTCATTCCCGCTCCCCCCGAATCCACAACAGCTGGCTAGCCCGCCACGGGATCGATGGCACCTATGTGCCGCTGCCCGTCAGGCCGGAGGATTTCGCCGCTGTGATTCCGGCCCTGGCCAAGGCGGGGTTCGCGGGGGTGAATGTCACCATTCCGCATAAAGAGGCCGCCTTTGCCGTCTGCACCCGTGTGGATGATCTCGCCCGCCGCGCTGGCGCCGTGAATACGCTGATCTTCACGGACCACGGAATCGAAGGCCGTAACACAGATGGTTATGGCTTCGTCGCCAATCTGCGCGCGCATGGCGTGAACCCCGCCGCCGGGCCGGTGCTGATTCTGGGCGCAGGTGGTGCGGCGCGCGGCATAGGGGCGGCATTGCAGGACGAAGGTGCCAACATCACCTTCACCAACCGCACGCCAGAGCGCGCGGCGGCCCTGGCAGCGGCGCTGCCCCCGGCCAAGGTGTTGCCCTGGGAGAGCCGGGAGGACGCGCTGAGCGGCTTCGCGCTGCTGGTCAACACCACCTCGCTCGGCATGGTGCATGAACCCCCTTTGGCCATGGACCTTTCGCGCGCCGCGCCTGGGCTGGCGGTGGCGGATATTATCTTCGCGCCGTTGGAGACGCAGCTTTTGGCCGATGCCAAGGCGAGGGGCCTGAAACCCGTGGAAGGGCTGGGGATGCTGTTGCACCAGGCGGTGCCGGGGTTCGAGGCCTGGTTTGGCATGCGGCCCACGGTTGACGAGGAACTCTACCGGATCGCCGCCGCATGATGCGGATCGGCCTCACCGGCGGTATCGGCATGGGTAAATCCACCGTGGCCGGCATGTTTGCTGCTCGCGGCGTGCCGGGCTTCAACGCGGATGATGAGGTGCACCGGCTGCAAGCCCCTGGCGGCGCTGCCATTCCCGCCATCGCCGCGGCTTTTCCCGGCACGGTGGAACACGGCGTGCTCAACCGCGCCGCCCTCCGCGCCATCGTGCTGGCTGATCCTGCCCGGATGCGCGTGCTGGAAGGTATCATGCATCCGCTGGTCCGTGCCGCCCAGGCCCGGTTCATTGCCGAAGCTGAAGCCAAGGGCTGCCCCGCCGCGCTGCTGGACATACCATTGCTTTTTGAAACCGGCCGCCAGGCGGATTTTGACAAGCTGGTCGTGGTTTCCTGCCCTCACGAAACGCAAATTGAACGTGTGCAGCGGCGCGGGCTCAGCCGCGCGGAGATCGACGCAATCATTGCCAGGCAGATGCCGGATGCGCAAAAGCGCGCCCTGGCGGATTACGTGGTGGAAACTGACGGCCCGATTACCGATACGGCCTCGCGGGTCGATGCCATTATCAAGGAGCTGGGGTTATGAGCCGTTCCGTTCTGTTTGATACTGAAACCACGGGCTTCGAACCGCTGACCGGCGACCGTGTCATCGAAATCGCCGCGATCGAGCTGGAAAACGACCTGCCCACCGGCAAGCAGTTTTATGCCCTGCTGGACCCTGAGCGGGACATCCCGATGGAGAGCACGCGGGTGCACGCCATCACCAACGCGCATGTGGAGGGCAAGCCG
>JAGWZS010000310.1 GCA_018971905.1 Rhodospirillales bacterium
AAGCTGCCGGTGCCCACCACGTCGATCGGCGCCTTGGCATCTGCCATCACCGAGCATTTTTCCACGCCGAAGCCGGAGGAGGCAACGATCTTCACATTCGGGAACCCCGCCTCGTTCAGTGCCTCGCGCATCTTCCAGATGGCGGCGGCGGAAACCCCGGTGCCGATCAGGTAGCCAAGCTCCCGCTGGCTGCGATAGCGCCGCAGCGCGCCGGGGGCGTTACGTTCCAGCACGGCGTAGCTCTCTTGCGGGCCCAGCCCTTCAAGGTAGCGCCCGCCATGCGTGTCCAACCGCACGGAAAGCTGGCCCGCCGCCGCCATTTCAGGAAAGCGGCGGCAGACCTCCAGCGTGTCCGTCACCTCGCGCCCGAAATAATCGGAGAGTACGGTCAGTGGTTCATCGGGAAAGGTTTCCACGAACATCTCGGCGGCGCGCAGGGTGGAACCGGCATAGCCGATCAGCGCATGCGGCATCGTGCCATAGCCGTGCGGGGCGTTGAAATAATGCGCCGTCCAGTCGTTGGCGTTGCCGGTGAAGCCCTTGGCCCCTTCAGCCCGCGCGGCGCGGGAGCCGACGGCGCAGGCATAGGCCATGATCTCCTGCATTTCCGCCCCGGCGCAATGCCGCGCCTCCATGGCCAGGAACGCGGTGTTCGGCAGGGCAGCGGCCATCTGGAAGGCGTTATGCGCGGCAACACAGGCCGCGCCGATTTTCTGCAGGGCCAGGGTTTCAAGGTCTGACAGTGCTACGAAGGAGCCGGTGATATAGGCCAGCGGTTCGCCCGCGCCCACCCATTCGCCTTCCCGGTGCGGCAGCTCAATCTGAAATTCCTGCCCCCGGGCGGCGCCAACCGCGCGCAGCCAGTCCACCATGATGGCGGGGGCGCACACCACCGGGCGGCGCAGGAAGATGGCGTAGGTGACCGTGGCGTCACCGAATTTGGCGACGATGCTCCGGGTGCGGTTGAAATAGGCGTCGGTCCGCGCGGCGATCTCGCCGTCCGACAGCGGTGCGGGGTTCACGCAACGGCCCGGGACGCGCGGCGGGACTTCAGTTCCTCGGCCAGATAGAACGCCACCTCCAGCGCCTGCTCGGCGTTCAGACGTGGGTCGCAGAAGGTTTCGTAGCGCGTGCCCAGCCCTTCCTCGGAAAGGCCGCGCGCGCCGCCGATGCATTCAGTCACGTCCTGCCCGGTCATTTCCAGATGCGCCCCGGCGGCAATGGTGCCTTCCGCCTCATGCGCGTCGAAAAAGCTGCGCAGCTCCGCCACGATATCGTCGAACCGGCGGGTTTTCACCTTGGCGGCGGTGGTGATGCCGTTGCCGTGCATCGCATCGCTCAGCCACACTGGCTTGCGCCCAGCTTTTTTCACGGCGCGCAGCAAGGGCGGCAGTTTTTCGGCCACTTTGGCAGCCCCCATGCGGGTGATCAGCGTCAGGCGTCCCGGCTCGTGCTCAGGGTCCAGCGCATCCATAATCCGCAGCAGGTCGTCGGCCTCCATGCTGGGGCCCACCTTCATGCCGATGGGGTTTTTGATGCCGCGCATGAACTCCACATGCGCGCCATCCAGCTGGCGGGTGCGGTCGCCGATCCAGAGGAAATGCGCCGAGCAGGCGTAATGGTCGCCGGTGGTGGAATCCACGCGGGTCAGCGCCTGTTCGTACGGCAGCAGCAGCGCCTCGTGGCTGGTGTAAAAATCCGTCTCGCGGATTTGCGGCGTGGCATCGCTGGAAAGCCCGCAGGCGGCCATGAAGCCCAGCGTTTCGTCGATCCGCGTGGCGAGGTCCTGGTACTTCGCCGCCAGC
>JAGWZS010000057.1 GCA_018971905.1 Rhodospirillales bacterium
TGCCCTCCACCTATCGCGAGGGCCTGCCCAAAGCGGTGCTGGAAGCCATGGCCGCTGGCCTGCCGGTGGTGGCCACAAACATTCCCGGCTGCCGCGAAGCGGTAATCAACAATGAAACCGGCTTGCTCGTGCCGCCGCGCAATCCCGCCGCCCTGGCGGAGGCGCTAGGCAGGCTCATCGCCGACCCGGGCTTGCGCGCCCGCCTGGGTGCCGCAGGGCGCCAGCGCGTGCTGGATAATTTTTCGGACGCAATCGTCTGCGAAAAAACCATGGAAATTTACGAAATGCTCAGAAGCGGCCAACCCTGAGACACCGCCCGCGTAACCGCACTTATTGGCCCGGCGAAAGCTCGGCAAGGTCTGAATTCACCTGGTTGAGCTTGGATTGGCTGAGCTTGCCGCCAGAGAGCGAGGCAAGCTGCGACAGGCTCATGCAGGAAAACAGCATATAATGTGGATTGTTCATCACGCCCGGCACGTCACGGTCCAGCACCGCCTTGCCGCGCTCGTCCGCCGCAATCTTGTCGATCGGCGTTTGCACTGAAAAACTCGCTGGGGCAGGGGCGCGCGTGGCCAGCGGCGCATCGGAAGGTGCGGTGCAGGCCGCAAGGCAGGCCAAACCCGCGGCGCCAAACGTCATGACAGCCTGTCTGCTCCCGTTCTGCCAGATCATGCCACGTACCTCCTGATGATGGTAACCGAGAAACCCTCCCGGCCCGCGCCAGTCATGCAGCATTATTTGTCTATAATGCGATAATTTTGCCACAGTCGCCAAGCTTTAAATTTTAGACATTCCCGCGTCACGCCCCGCCGCCCCTGCTTGCATCTACTTAGGCCCCATGCGAAACCGCGCCATCTTCACGTAACTGGCGCTCAGATGGTCACCATCGGGGAGCGTGAAGCACACCGCCGCGCGCCTGGGCATCGCAACGCCGCATATAACGGAGCCGCCTCGTGTCAGACATCGTCCCCATCCGCACCGCCCTTATTTCCGTTTCCGACAAAACCGGGCTCGTGGAATTTGCCCAGGCGCTGGTCGCGGCAGGCGCTAAAATCCTCTCCACCGGTGGCTCGGCGAAAACGCTGCGCGAGGCAGGGGTCGCGGTCACCGAGGTTTCCGAGCACACCGGCTTTCCTGAAATTCTGGAAGGGCGCGTAAAAACCCTGGTGCCGCAGGTGCATGGCGGCATTCTCGGCAAGCGGCACGACCCCGGCCATATCGCCGAGATGACCGAGCACGGCATCGCGCCCATCGACCTTGTGGCCGTCAATCTCTACCCGTTCGAGGCCACGGTGGCGCGGGGTGCTGCGTTCGACGATTGTATCGAGAATATCGACATTGGCGGCCCGGCCATGATCCGCTCCGCCGCCAAGAACCATGAAAGCGTGGCCGTGCTCACCGAGCCTGGCCATTACGCCAAGGTGCTGGAAGACATCGCCGCGCAGGGCGGCACCACGCTTTCCACCCGCCGCAGCCTGGCCGCCGCGGCCTATGCGCGCACCGCGGCTTATGATTCCGCCATCTCCGGCTGGTTCGCCGCACAGCTGGGTGAAACCTACCCGGAGCGCGTCTGCATCTCCGGCACCAAGAAACAGGAGCTGCGCTACGGCGAAAACCCGCACCAGTCGGCGGCGTTCTACACCACCTCCCCCGCGCGCTTTGGCGTGGCCACCGCCACGCAAGCCCAGGGCAAGGAGCTTTCCTACAATAATTATAACGACACCGACGCCGCCTTTGAGTGCGTGGCCGAGTTCGATGAGCCCTGCGTGGTGATCGTCAAGCATGCCAACCCCTGCGGTGTTGCCACCGCCGCCAGCACATCCACCGCCTGGGACCTCGCTTTAGCCTGCGACCCGGTTTCCGCCTTTGGCGGCATCGTGGCGCTGAACCGCACGCTGGATGAAGAAACCGCCAGCAAAATCGCCAGCATTTTCACTGAGGTGATCATCGCGCCGGATGCGACCGCCGGCGCTAAAGCGGTGCTCGCCGCCAAGAAAAACCTCCGCCTGCTTACCACCGGCGGCGTGCCCAACCCCGCCGAGGCAGGCGTCACCTTCAAATCCCTCGCCGGCGGCTTCCTGGTGCAAAACCGCGATGCCGGGCGCATTACCGCCGAAGCGTTGCAAATCGTCACCCAACGCGCGCCCACGGCGGCCGAGCTTGATGATATGCTGTTCGCCTTCCGGGTGGGTAAGCATGTGAAGTCCAACGCCATTGTGTACGCCAAGAACCGCGCCACCATCGGCGTTGGCGCCGGGCAGATGAACCGGGTGGACAGCGCCCGCATCGCCGCTTGGCGCGGCAAGGAAGCAAAGCTGGACTTCACCGGCTGCGCTGTCGCCTCAGATGCCTTCTTCCCCTTCGCTGATGGGCTGGAAACCGCCATTGCAGCGGGGGCAAGCTGCGTCATCCAGCCCGGCGGCTCAATCCGCGACAAAGAGGTCATCGCGGCGGCCGATGCGGCCGGAATCGCCATGGTCTTCACAAATATGCGGCATTTCCGGCATTAATCGGATATTAAGGAGTCCATGCCGATGACCCTGCCTTTCTCCCTGCCGGATTGGATGCCAGGCTGGCTTGTCCTGGCCCTCGCCGTACCGGCCCTGCTCTGGGTCCTTGCCTTTCTCATGGTTCCGTTCAGCGTTTTTGGCGTGAAGGCACGGCTGGAGGCCATCGAAGGCGAGCTGGAAAACCTGCAGGAAGAGCTGCGCGTGATGCAAATGCGCGCCGCGGGCATTCTCTCACCCCCCGTACGCCCGATGGACAGCTACGAAGACGTGCCGCATTTTGGCCAGTTAAAGCGCAGCCGCGCGCCGCAGCCGCCGGTTGAGGAGCCGCCGGTCAGCCGCGCGCCCATCCCCACCCCGGATGTGCGCGGCTTCACGGCACGCGACAGCTTCACCCCGCGCGAGCGCCCCGCCGCGCCGCCACCGCCCCGCCCGCGCCGCACGGAGCCACGGCTGGACTGAGGTAAATGCCATGCGGTATTAAATTACCACACACCAGACCCCTTGACCTTCCACTGCGTTTTGCTCATAAGCCGCCGACTATTGTTTGGGTGAGCATATGAAAACGACGATTTCCATCAAACCCGCGGACGTGAAGAAGGACTGGGTCCTGATCGACGCCGAAGGGCTGATTCTGGGCCGTCTTGCGGCCATCGTGGCGAACCGCCTGCGCGGCAAGCACAAGGCGATTTTTACGCCCCACGTTGATTGCGGGGACAACATCATCATCGTCAACGCCGAGAAGGTGAAGGTAACCGGCAAGAAGGCGGAAGATTCCGTGTTCTACTACCACACCGGCTACGCGGGCGGCATCAAGGGCCGCTCCATCAAGGAGCGTCTGGCCAGCAAGAACCCGCAAAGCGTTGTCGAGAAAGCGGTTGAGCGCATGATCACGCGCGGCCCGCTGCAGCGCCAGCAGATGAAGAACCTGCATGTGTATGCCGGGCCTGAGCACCCGCACGCCGCCCAGCAGCCCAAGACCCTCGACGTCGCCGCGCTGAACCCCAAGAATAAGAGGGCCTGAGACCATGTCCGAAACCACCAATGCTTTCGCCGGTCTGAAAGACCTCCAGGCCACCACCGGCGCCACCGCAGATGCCCCCGCCCAGAAACGCGAGCCCAAGCGCGACGCGCAAGGCCGTTCCTACGCCACCGGCCGCCGCAAGAACGCCATTGCCCGCGTGTGGGTAAAGCCCGGCAAGGGCGAGATCACCATCAACGGCAAGAAGGCGCCGGTTTATTTCGCCCGCCCCGTGCTGCGCATGTTGATCACCCAGCCCTTCCTGGTGGCCGACCGCTACAATCAGTTCGACGTGTACTGCACCGTTACCGGTGGCGGCCTCTCCGGCCAGGCCGGCGCTGTGCGGCACGGCATCTCCCGCGCGCTCACCCTGTTTGAGCCGGAACTGCGCTCCATCCTGAAGGCCGCTGGCTTCCTCACCCGCGACCCGCGCATGGTTGAGCGTAAGAAATACGGCAAGCCAAAGGCCCGCCGCAGCTTCCAGTTCTCCAAGCGCTAAGTCTTAGGCTTCAATTTATTCAATTAGAACAGAGGTTTGGCGAATGTCAGGCCCCTGTTTTTACATTCACAGACGCTTTACAGCCCCTTGTTTCCGACGATGTTTCCAGTTAGCGTTTTGCACAGAACTTTCACAGAAATTGTGGAGTTTGGATCATGGTCGAGAGCTTCTACCAGCAAGCCCACCGCCTCCGGGACGGGGCCGTCATGGTGTACCGGCGAGGCGACACTAACCAGCAGGTCTATCAGGCCCGCCTAAAGGCACGCAAGCCTACCTGGACAGGCTCAAACAACTCTCTCGACACGTCGAACCTGGCAATCTGGTATTCTGCGGCTATGACGGCAAGCCAGTGGAAAATTTCAACAAGACCTTCGCCAGCATCCTCTCGCGCTTGAAGCTGCTAAACGACCGGTGGGGCAAGCGCCGGACAGTTTACAGCCTGCGGAATTTTTACTGCACGCAGTGCCTGCTGTCCGGCATCCCGATTCACATCCTCGCCAAAAACATGGGGACTTCGATTTCCTATATCGAGAAGCATTACAGCCATGGTAATCCCCATGTGCCGACGGTGATGCAGGCGAAAGAACTTCAGACGAAGAAATTCAAGGCGAAAGCCTAAGATCGCCGTTCGTATTGATGCCGAGGCGTGGGCGTCAGATGACGCCCTTCTGTTATTCGCCATGAAGATGGCGGCTTGAAAGCGCCGCCCGTAGGGGCGGTGCGGATCGGGCGTGACATTCTTTGAGTATTCGCAAACCCTCTCTACCGGCATGTTCCCTTAAAGGGCATAACACTCAGAAACTACGCGCCAAAATCCTTGTAGCTGATTGTTCCAAATGTATGCGCCAACTCTGGCCATTTCACGCGGGCTTAGGCCGGTTTGCGGCCCCTGACGGCCCAGGACATCTTGTTCGTCCAGTGCGCCTCCACATCCTCGAGCCCGGCCTGTTTCAGCAAGGCCATGGCCTCGTCGCGCGTATAATAGAGCGCGATGCGCGGGATCATATGATCGAACACAATGGCGCGCAGATGCCGGAAACTGAAGCCACGTAGCTGCCGCAAATAAGGCGAGGCGCCGAAATAAAACCGCAGCACGAGCCAAAGCAACGCCGTCAACGGCCGGGAGAGCGTGTGAACCAGCGGCAGCGGCAAGCGGCTGAAAAGATGAATGCGTAGAGGATTGAATAGATGTACGATCCAGCCATTTCCCTCGCGTCCATAAAGCCAAACCAGTACCATCCCACCCGGCTTCACGGCACGCACCAGCCGCCGCACCGCACGTTCCGGCTCACCTAGATGGTGCACCACACCGATGCTGAAGGCGATGTCGAACTCATTTTCTTCAGCAATGTCGTAGATGCTTTCACGCCGCACCTCAGCATTGGGGAACGGCGCTAAAGTGGCACGGGCGCGGTCCAGCGTGCGCTCATCCACATCCGCCGCAACCCCCCGCACCGCGCCATAGCGCAACGGCCAATAGCTGTTGCGTCCCATGCCGCAGCCACCATCAAGAAAACTTTTGCCCCGCCAGTTCTCGGGCGTAAGCGGCGTCGTCCAGCGGCGGAACTGCTGCTCATGCACGGGCAGCAGCTCGGCATAATTATCCCAGGAATAGCCGAAACGCTCAGGTGAACCGGCGATGATGTCTTGGTCAGGGGCTGGCATGGTGAACTCGGCGCTCATTATTGGCACGCACGGTGCAGGCGCGCATTCAAATTGGCAAGCCGGTCGATGATAGACTGGGGCATGCGACGCAGAAACTGCTTGCGCAGTCTGAAGGCCCAGGGCGCAATATCGACAATCGGCTGGCCGGGCGCCAGTTGTCCGAGCAAGGCGGGCGGCGCTACGCCCCGCTTGACGTAAAGCAGGATATTATAACGATACCAGTAGGGTAGTTCGTCATGCAGAGTCAGCGCGGGGCGGATGGCGTCGAACGCCTCGTATCCCTTGGCCGCGAACAGCGCGCGCCAAAATTCATAGGGACGTTCATTGATATGGCCGGCCCCGCCCTGGCCAGGCGGGGCAGCTGAAAACAGCACGGCATCGCCATGTGCGGTCAGGTCTTCCACCAAGCCGACACTGCGCGCGGCAGGCAGATGTTCGGCGACTTCGAGGCATTGCACGAGATCAAAGCGCCGCCCAAGCTGAAACGGCTGCGCCAGATCCGTCCGCCGGAACCGCTCTAGCGGGATGAGCATCGTCTCGGCACTGACAAATGCGCCATCGAGGCCAGTCACATCGCTGCTTCCAGCTGCCATCCAGGCCGCCAGCCAAGTACCGCGCGCGCAGCCGACGTCGAGCACGCTGCCGATGGGCAACCAGCCCTTGATCAGGCTGGTGATGAGCCGGGCCGCCGCCGCCGATTGCTCGGCCCGGTCATAGAAGGCGGAGGAATAATGCTGGTGCGTCATGAAGGCCTCTGTGGTGGCGCTGCACCCTGTACCGCGTGGGGCAGCGGCTGCCGGAATACCCAGGTTAGATAGATGAGAAAATTGGCCAAGGGAATCAGCATCCAGGTCAGTGCGATACCCCAGAGATAGCTGGCATGCCAAACCGCCGTCGCCAGCGCCATGCTGCCCGACGCGACACCGAACCCGGCTGCATTGGTCAGCACAAAGCGCACGCCGATACAGGGCAGGTGTGCACGGGCACGTAAAGTGCCGGGATAGGTGATGATGCCGTGCATGACCAAGCCAATGGGCTGCACTAGCACGAAACCCAGCATGGCTGCCACGACCGCACTGAACGAGGCATCCACCAACGCCACGACGAATAGCGTATAACAGAGCGACGTCCCAAACCCCGCCAGGACATAGCGCAGCACGCGCTCACCAAGCCCCATCATGTGCCGCCCCTCAGCTTCGCCGCCAGAGTAAGATGCGCCCACAAAAACAGTCGTTCATCCTCGGTTCCGGCGGCAAAATTCCGCCAGCGCGCGCGCGCATAATCGGCGCGAAACCCAGGTGCAGGCACTGCCTGCCTTCGCGGCGCCAACTCGCTCAACCAAGTCGTCAGCGGAATACCAAAGCCCTTTTTCTTCCGCGTCAACACGAAATCGGGCACCATGCCGCGTAGCGCCTCTTTAAGTAGGAATTTGCGCTGCCCACCGCGCAGCTTATAGCCATGCGGCAGGCGCTGGCAGAAGGCGACGAGGTCGCGGTCTAGAAACGGCGCGCGGCTCTCGAGCGAAGCGAACATCGAGGCACGGTCGGCCTTGGCTAGGATCATCTCGGGCAGGTAAAAATTCGTGTAGAATTCAAGCGTGCGGTCAACCAAAGAGAGGCTCTGGCTGCCATTCCACGCGGTTTCCGCTTCAGCAAACAGTTCTTCCGGTGCGAGAGGTTGTTCGAAGCAAGCAGCGAATTCCTCAGGCGCGAGCGGACCGAGCCAGACCGGGTTCCAGCGCGAAGGCGGATGCGACAGCCCGCGCAATGTGCGCCGGACGCGGAAATCAAAGCTCATATTGCCCTGTCCCCTGGGCAGAGCATGGGCGCCGCGCATCAGCAGCCTGTGTACGGCGGGCGGCACAACGCGCTGATAAAGCCCGGCCGGATGCAGCGCCACCAACGGGTCATAACCCGCGAACAGCTCATCGCCGCCATCGCCGGAAAGTGCCACCGTGACATGCTCGCGCGCGAACCGGGCAAGCAAGTGGGTGGGCAGCAGCGAGGGGTCGGCAAACGGCTCGCCGAGCTTCGCCAACAGCGCGGGCAATTCCGCGCGCGCGGCAGTCAGATCAACGATGCGCTCATGGTGACGGCTACCCAGGGCGGCCGCAGCCTCACGCGCAAAGCTGGATTCATCGTAGGAAGGCTCGCGGAACCCGATGGTGAAACTATCGATCCCCGCAAGACCACGCGCCTCGGTGGCGAGTGCCAACATGGCGGTGGAATCAAGCCCCCCCGAAAGGAACACTCCCAGCGGTACATCAGCTTCCAGCCGTCGGCACACGGCTTGGCGCAACAAGTGGCGCAATTCCTCGGCCAGGGCCGGGATGCGCGCAGCGGGGGCATCCTGGTCCGCCGTGATGGTAAAGCGCCAATAACGCGTGACGCTCACTTTTCCGCTGGCAGCTTCATAGCTTAGCATCCCGCCAGGTGGCAGCTTGTGCACGTGCGCGAAGATCGTGCCAGGTGTCGGCACATAACCATAGGCGAAATATTTCTGCGCGCCGGCCCGGTCTAGCCGCAAGTCGGCGAGCCTATGTGCGGCAAGCGCCCCAACTTCGGAGCCAAACAGAAAGGCGCCAGGAGGCGTAGCGTAATAGAATGGTTTTTCGCCAAACCTGTCACGCGCGCAGAACAGGCGCTGGCCGCGCTCGTCCCAAATCGCGAAGGCGAACATACCGTCAAGCCGGGCGGGCAGATCCTCGCCCCAAGCGGCGAAGCCCTGCAGCAGCACTTCGGTGTCCGAATGGTCGCTGCAAAACCGGTGGCCTTTCGCCTCAAATTCGGCGCGTAATTCATGGTGGTTGTAAATCTCGCCATTGAAAACGACAGTAAGCCCGCGCTCGGGCGCGCGCATGGGCTGCCGCCCGCCTTCAGGGTCGAGGATCGTGAGGCGCCGGAAGCCTAGATTCACGCGGCTTGCCGGCTCTACCCAGTAGCTTTCATCATCCGGACCGCGATGCACGATCGCGCCGGTCATTGCCTTTAAATCAGCTTCGTCACCCGCGCCGATGAAGCCCGCAAAACCGCACATTTAGCCGCCATCGGCACCGTGCTCAGGCGGTAAATTAACCGTGTTGTTGACGAAATAGATCGGCTTGGCCAGCGCCTCGAAATAGGTGCGAACCATGATCTCTGCAAGCAACCCGATCAATATGCTCATCACCCCCATCATGAACGACATCGCGACCAGCAGCGGCATGGGCGTGAGGATCATGGACAAATTGGCAAAGAGTTTCAGATAAAACACATAGAGCAATGAAACCAACGAAACACCGAGCCACAACAGTCCGAATCCACCAAACAGATATATGGGTTTGCCAATCCAGCGGTCGAGAAAACTGACAACAAGCAGATCTAACGTTACTTTGACGATGCGAATCATACCGTAATTCGACTTGCCAAATCGGCGCGGATGGTGCGTCACCTCTAACTCGGTGATGCGCGCGCCATACCAGGAGGCATAAATCGGAATGAAACGGTGCATCTCGCCATACAGTTTCACGAGGCCGATTGTCCATCGTCGAATGATTTGAGACAATTGGCAGCGTGCTTTAACGGAGGTTTTGGCTCACCTATTGGGTTAAAATTTTAAGCGGCTATTTGGTTATGGCGCAAGCGTCTTTGCTGGATGGTTTGACGCTTGATTTGT
>JAGWZS010000058.1 GCA_018971905.1 Rhodospirillales bacterium
GGTAACGCAGATCGTCGCTTTTGTCCGTGATGAAACGGCCCGCTGGAACGAGGAGCGCGATTTGCGCCGTCGCATAAGGGCATTAGAGGAAGCCGCCGGCCAGCCTGGCGGCGCACACAACGGTTAGACGACAAAGGGAGTAAGATAAATGAGCAGACCGCTCGAAGGCGTTAAGATTATCGATTTCACTCACGTGCAAGCCGGTCCGGCCTGCACCCAGCTGCTCGCATGGTATGGCGCAGATGTCATCAAGGTCGAGCGTCCTGGCTCGGGCGACGTGACACGCAACCAGCTTCGCCACGTCGAAGGTGCTGACGCGCTGTATTTCACGATGCTGAATTCCAACAAACGCTCCCTGACGCTTGATACCAAGACCCAGGCGGGCAAGGACGTTCTCACCAAGCTGATCAAGGAATCAGACGTTCTGGTTGAGAATTTCGGCCCCGGCGCGCTGGATCGCATGGGCTTCAGCTGGGCCCATATTCAGGAACTGAACCCGGGCATGATCATGGCCTCGGTAAAGGGCTTCTCCGAGGGGCACCATTACGAAGACCTGAAGGTTTACGAAAACGTCGCGCAATGCGCTGGCGGTGCGGCCTCCACCACCGGCTTCTGGGATGGCCCGCCGACCGTTTCCGGCGCCGCCCTGGGTGACAGCAACACCGGTATGCACCTTGCCATCGGCATTCTCACCGCGCTGATGCAGAAGGCCAAGACCGGCAAGGGCCAGAAGGTTGCCGTGTCCATGCAGGACGCCGTGCTGAACCTCTGCCGCGTGAAGCTGCGTGACCAGCAGCGCCTGGATGCGCTGGGCTACCTTGAGGAATACCCGCAGTACCCGCACCATTCCTTCTCGGATGTCGTTCCCCGCGGCGGCAACGCTGGCGGTGGCGGCCAGCCTGGCTGGGTGATGAAGTGCAAAGGCTGGGAACACGACCCCAACGCCTATATCTACTTCACCATTCAGGGCCATGCCTGGGAGCCGATCTGCCGTTGCATCGGCCGTCCGGAATGGATCGACGACCCCGCGTATAACACCCCTCGCGCGCGCCAGGACAAGCTCTTTGACATCATCACCGATATCGAAGGCTGGCTCTCGGACAAGACCAAGTACGAAGCGGTTGATATCCTGCGCAAGTACGACATCCCCTGCGCGCCGGTTCTCACCATGAAGGAAATCGCCGAGGACAAGTCTCTGCGTGAAAGCGGCTCCATTGTTGAGGTTCCGCATCCTCAGCTTGGCAAGTACCTGACCGTCGGCAGCCCGATCAAGTTCTCCGATCTGAAGGTGGATATCAAACCCTCGCCGCTGCTGGGTGAGCATACAGACGAGGTCCTCAGCGAGCTCGGTTACTCAGCCGAGCAGATCAAGGAACTCCATGCCGCCAAGGCAGTCTGAACACTAACCATACCGGGCCCGCTCCCTCATCGGAGCGGGTCAATTTCATTGTGCTGCCTCAATCCATAATACAAACCGCAAGCACGCCGCCGTCCAATAATTCCGCCAACGATTGCGGATTTTTTAAAACCATAGGTAGAATAACCACCACCCCGAAAAACGGGGACTTCAGGGAAACGGCTCAATAAAAGGAGACTCCTTTGAGCACTCAGCCAACGGCCTCTTGGCCTATGGCCAGCACACCTACCTCCGAGCTGGCAGTGACTCCATTTGCCATTGAACCTACTTTTAAAACCAAAGTTTATGACACGCTGAAGCAGGCGATCATTGCCCTCGATATTTACGGCAAGCCTGAAGAAACCTGGCTAGACGAACGGCAGCTTGCGGAACGGCTGGGTGTAAGCCGCACCCCGATTCGCGAAGCAATCGCGATGCTTGAGCAGCAGGGATTTGTAAAATCCGTTCCTCGCCGCGGCATCAACGTCTTGCGCAAAAGCAAACGCGAGGTGATCGAAACAATTCAGGTTTGGGCTGCCCTGGAAGCCATGGCGGCGCGGCTGGTGATTAAAAATGCTTCCACCGAAGACATCGGTCAGCTCAGGCAAATTTTTAACTCCTTCCACGACACGCATCGCCCCGCTGATTATCTGTCAGAATATTCGGTGGCGAATATCCGCTTCCATCAGACAATTATCGAGCTCACCGGGTCCAGCGTACTGCGGCAGACAACCGAGGATATTCTTCTGCATGTGCGTGGCATTCGCCGCATTACCATCGGCCGCGATGACCGCGCTTCGCGCTCAATCGAAGATCACCTTGCCATTATCGCTGCCATTGAAAAGCGTGACACCGAGAGTGCTGAACGCCTGTGCCGGGACCATACATTGGGCCTTGCCGACTATGTTGGTCAGCATAGCGAGGGCATATTTTTCTGATTTGTAAGCACCCGAGACGGACTCCACCTGAATAGAGCCACTTTGGACTTCATATTCAACCACCCAGACATAAAAAAGGCCCCGCTAACACGGGGCCTTTCTTTTGTTATGAAAGGGCTCATCCAGCCCTTCCACTTGTTTTACTTCTTTTTGACGACGCTCTGCGGATTGAGGCTGCCGATATTGCCGCTTTCGCTGCCGGCGGCAGGGTCGATCACAGCATTGATGAGGGTCGGCTTGCCGCTGTCCATCGCGGCCACAACGGCAGCGCGCAGCTCGTCCGGCGTGGTGGCATTGGCGCCAACGCCACCGAACGCTTCCATCATCTTGTCGTAACGCGCCTCAGGGACAAACACCGTGGTCGCCACATCGGAACCACCAGAGGTGTTCACATCTGTGCCACGATAGATGCCGTTGTTGTTGAACACGACAATGCAGACCGGCAGATTATACCGGCAGATCGTCTCAACTTCCATGCCCGAGAAGCCGAAGGCGCTGTCGCCTTCAACCGCCAGAACCGGCTTACCGGTTTCGATGGCAGCGGCAATGGCAAACCCCATGCCAATGCCCATGACGCCCCAGGTGCCAACATCCAGGCGCTTGCGCGGCTGGTACATGTCGATCACACCGCGCGCCAAATCGAGCGTGTTAGCACCTTCGTTCACCAGGATCGCATCGGGGCGGTCCTTGATGATGGTCCGGAGCACACCGAGGGCGGCGTGGAAATCCATCGGCGAGGAGTTCTTCTTCAGCCGGGCATCCATCTTGACGAGGTTGGCTTGCTTGCGGGTCTCCAGCGCGTTGATCCAGTCTGCCGGAGGAGCAGGCCAGGAAGCGCCCATGCCCGCGAGCAGTGCCGCAACGCAAGAGCCGATATCGCCAACAATCGGCGCCTTGATCTCGACATTGCTGTCCATCTCTTTGGGCTCGATGTCGATCTGGATGAACTGCTTGGAGCCCGGCTCACCCCAGCTCTTACCCTTACCATGGGACAGCAGCCAGTTCAGGCGCGCGCCGATCAGCACGACGACATCCGAATCCTTCAGCGCCTGCGAACGTGCGGCGCCAGCGGACTGCGGGTGCGTATCCGGCAGCAAGCCCTTGGCCATGCTCATCGGCAGATAAGGAATGCCGCTCTTCTCGACGAAGTTACGGATATTCTCATCGGCCTGGGCATAGGCAGCGCCCTTGCCCAGAATGATCAGCGGGCGCTTGGCGTTCTTCAGCAGGTCCAGCGCGCGGGCAATGGCCGAGGGAGCCGGCAGCTGCGCGGGGGCAGCGTCGATCACCTTAACTAGAGACTGACGGCCAGCCTCGGCATCCATCACTTGGGAGAACAGCTTAGCAGGCAGGTCCAGATAGACACCGCCGGGGCGGCCAGAAACCGCAGCGCGGATCGCGCGGGCCACGCCGATGCCGATATCAGCGGCGTGAAGCACGCGGAAGGCAGCCTTGCAAAGCGGCTTGGCGATGGCCAGCTGGTCCATCTCTTCATAGTCACCCTGCTGGAGATCGACGATCTCACGCTCGGACGAGCCGGAGATCAGGATCATCGGGAAGCAGTTGGTGGTGGCGTTGGCAAGGGCGGTGAGCCCGTTCAGGAAGCCCGGGGCGGAAACCGTGAGGCAGATGCCCGGCTGCTTGGTCAGGAAGCCAGCGATGGCGGCTGCATTACCGGCGTTCTGCTCATGACGGAAGGAAATGACGCGCATCCCCTCGCCTTGGGCAAGGCGGCCAAGATCTGTGATGGGAATACCAGGCACGCCATAAATGTTCGTAATTCCATTGAGCTTTAGCGCGTCAATGACAAGGTGGAAGCCGTCGGTCAGCTCACCCTCGGTCTCCGCGGCAACTGTTGAATTTGTGTCCTGGAGCATCGCGGACATCGGGTATATTCCTCCACATGTGATATGAGTGTGCTCCGCGGCCCGACTGTACGGTGATCACGGCAAAGCGGCTTTCTACTGGCACACCAAATGCCACTAGTCAACAAGAGTGCCCATGCCGCTTGAATCCGGCCTCGGCGGCGTTATGCGCCCTTACGCCGCTTAATGTTTCCATGAAAACTTCATGTTACACAGTATTATTTCCAAAGATTTACAAAGATGGCAATTTTGCGGTGGACAAACCCTAAATATTTGGTGTTTGGTATACCCAATACACAAGAGGCGTTTGGTCGAGACGGATACCGGACATCCATATTCCGGGAAAATTGAGGTTGAAAGGAGTCGCCGCGTTAGTCGGCTCTTTTTGCGTGTTTGATGAATGAAAACCATCGCGGAGCGCGAGAGTGGAGGAGAAAAATGTCTAGTTCGATAAATCAAACCGCCGGAATGCCCGGCTCAGCCCAGGAGATCACTCCTGAGGTGAACAGCACCCGCTGGCGGATGCTCATCCTGGGCGTCGTCTGCATGATCATGATCGCCAATCTGCAATATGGCTGGACGCTCTTCGTGCTGCCGCTTCACCAGCTCCATGGCTGGGCAGTGGCTGACATCCAGTTCTCCTTTGCGCTCTTCATCGCGCTTGAAACCTGGGTCACGCCGCTCGACGGCTGGATTGCCGATTCGCTCGGGCCGAAATGGGGCCCGCGGGTGGTGATGGGCGCTGGCGGCCTGATGGTTGCGGGCGGCTGGGGCATCAACTCCGTGGCAAGCTCTTTGACGGCGCTTTACATCGGCGGCGCGCTTACCGGCTTTGGTGCCGGTGCAGTGTATGCCACCGCTGTTGGCAACGCCACCAAGTGGTTCGCTGACCGCCGCGGCCTGGCCACCGGCCTCACGGCTGCAGGCTTCGGCGCGGGCGCCGCGCTGACCGTTATCCCCATCCGCATGGTTCTGCATAGCTCCGGCGTGGGCTCGGCGTTCCTCACCTTCGGCCTGATCCAGGGCGGCGTCATCCTCATCGCCTCGCAGTTCATCCGCGCGCCGTTCCAGGGTGAGCTTCCCCCGCCGCCCAAGAAGAATGCAAACCACGCGTCAGCCCGCAGCTACACCTCGGGCGAAATGCTGCGCACCCCGGTGTTCTGGGTTCTCTATCTGCTGTTCCTGCTGATGGCCGCTGGCGGCCTGATCGCTGCGGGCAACATGGGCAGCATCGCCAAGGCCTATGGCGTGGCAGACGTGCCGACCCTCTTCGGTGGTGGCGCGCTGGCTGTTGGCCTGATCTTCGCCAACATCATGAACGGTGTTGCCCGGCCACTGTTTGGCTCAATTGGCGATAAAATTGGCCATACCAACACCATGGCTCTGTCCTTTGGTCTGGGTGCCATCGCCTACTTCATGATGACAGTGCTCGGCACGAACCCCTGGGGCTTCGTGGTCAGCATCGGTCTGATTTTCGTCTGCTGGGGCCAGATCTTCAGCCTCTTCCCAGCTTTCTGCACCGACCTCTTCGGGCCGAAATACGCAACGACGAACCTGTCCTTCCTGTATACCTCAAAGGGTGCAGCTGGCTTCCTGGTTCCCATCGCTGCTTACATCGTGGCGCAGACCCACAACTGGACCAACATCCTGCTGCTGACGACCGCCATCAACGTGGTCGCAGTGATCCTGGTGTGGCTGGTGCTGAAGCCGGCGGAAGCGCACTACCATGCGGTTCAGGACAAAATGACGGGCGCGGCGGCAGAATAAGCCAAACCGCTATCCAACACCGGGGCGGCGCTGCAAGGCGCCGCCCTTTTTTATGGCACGTATTGGCTTTTTACCCTGCTACAAAACTGCACCAATCTGGTGCGCGCGTGCTCGGGCCGCGCTATGCAACACCCTTCACGGCCATTGCAATCTTCAGCGCCGCATCGGCCAGATTTCTGGCGGCTATAATCGGCAAGCCAGATTTGAGCAGAATATCCTTGCCCAATTGAACATTCGTTCCCTCCAGCCGGACCACCAGCGGCACCTGCAGTGAAACCTCCCGCGCGGCCGCCACAACGCCCTCCGCGATCACATCGCAGCGCATAATGCCCCCGAAGATGTTCACAAGAACGCCCTTCACTCTGGGCTCAGAGAGAATGATTTTGAATGCGGCGGCCACGCGTTCTTGCGTCGCGCCCCCGCCAACATCAAGAAAATTTGCGGGCTCAACGCCATAAAGCTTGATAATGTCCATGGTCGCCATTGCCAGGCCGGCACCATTCACCATGCAGCCAATCGAACCATCCAGCGGCACATAATGCAGCCCGTGCTTTTCCGCCTCAATTTCACGCGGATCCTCTTCGGTTTCGTCCCGCAGCGCCAAAAGCTCCGGATGGCGATAGAGCGCGCTATCGTCGAAACCTATCTTCGCGTCCAATGCCACGAGCTCACCTGAGCCCGTCATCACCAGCGGATTAATTTCTATAACGGAACAGTCAAGCGCCAGAAACATCTCGTATAAGGGGCTGACGAACGCTGCGAGGTTTTTCTGCTGCGCGGCCTCCAGCCCGAGCCAAAAACTCAGCTTACGGATATGAAAATTCGAAAGTCCTGTCACGGGATCAATCTCAACACGCAAAATCTTGCCGGGCTGCTTTTCCGCCATCACCTCGATCCCGGTTCCGCCTTCGGTCGAGGCCATGATCACTATCCGCGACGACCGGCGATCAACCAGAATCGAGAGGTAAAACGCGCGTTTAATCTCGCATCCAGCTTCAACATAAACCCGCCTCACAACCTGCCCGGCTGGTCCTGTTTGTGCTGTTATCAAGGTATTCCCAAGCATCGCCGCAGCCGCGGCCGAAACTTCATCCAGCGAATGCGCGAGTCTGACCCCAGACTTGCCATGCGGATCATTCAGGAAATACCCCTTTGCCCGCCCGCCTGCGTGTATTTGCGCTTTAACAATATAAATATGGCCAGGAACACGTTCCGCAGCGCTCCTGGCCTCCTCGCTACTCCATGCAGCATATCCATCCAGTACGGGGATACCGCTGGATCTCAGCAATTCCTTTGCTTGATACTCATGGATGTTCACAATGTGCTTCTCGATTCGAGAATGGTTTTACATGTTCATCAGAGTCCCGAAACGGCTGGCCGGGCCTGGCAGCCCAGTCAGCCGTTGCAGATGCAAGTATAGCCTGGCGGTTATCCCGCATCCTGAAGCGAAACCTCGCCCAACGCCCCTGATGCGAATGCGGCCATTATCTCTCTTTCGCTAAACCCGAGGACATTCTTCAGAATGTCCTCGTTGTGCTCGCCCAGCAACGGAGAGCGCACCACATCTGTCGGGCTGTCGGACAGTTTGATCGGGTTGCCAACGGTCAGATACGACCCACGGCCAGGATGATCCACCTCGACAAGCGTTCCGGTTTCCCGCAAGGACTGATCAGCGGCGATTTCTTCCATCGACAAGATGGGCCCGCAAGGGATGTCATATTCATTCAGAATCTTCATCGCCTCAAACTTCGTATATTGCACCATCCAGTTTTCGATGGTCGCAAAAATATCCTTCAGCCGGGGCAACCGGGCTTCCGGCGTGGCGTAATCCGGATCCGTGATCCACTCCGGCTTTCCGATCACGTTGCAGATTGATTTCCACACAGGCGCCTGAGCCACAAAATACATATAGGCGTTGGGGTCAGTCTCCCAGCCCTTGCACTTCAATATGGAGCCCGGCTGCCCGCCACCCGAGGCATTGCCGGCGCGCGGCACCGAACTGCCAAATTCGCCAAAGGGATATTGCGGGTATTCCTTAAGCGGCCCATGCGCCAGGCGCTGCTGGTCGCGCAGCTTCACACGGCAGAGATTCAACACGCCGTCCTGCATCGAAGTCCGCACCACCTGGCCCCGCCCGGTATGGGTGCGTTGATAGAGCGCCGTCACAATCCCCAGTGCCAAATGCAATCCGCTGCCAGAATCGCCAATTTGCGCGCCGGTCACCAGCGGCGGGCCGTCGTCAAACCCCGTGGTGGAAGCCGCACCGCCCGCGCATTGCGCGATGTTTTCATAAACCTTGCAGTCCTCATAGGGGCCAGGACCAAAGCCTTTGATGGAGGCCAGGATGATGCGCGGGTTCAGCTCCTGGATACGCTCCCAGCTCAGCCCCATGCGGTCGAGCACGCCCGGCGCGAAATTCTCCACCATGACATCGCAGACGCGAATCAGGCCTTCCAGAATTTCCTTGCCCCTCTTCGCCTTGGTATCAAGCGTGAGCGAGCGCTTGTTGTGGTTCAGCATCGTGAAGTAGAGGCTGTCCTCCCCCGGCACGTCACACAGCTGCGTGCGGGTAATATCCCCAACACCCGGCCGCTCGATCTTGATCACATCCGCGCCAAACCAGGCGAGCAACTGGGTGCATGTCGGCCCAGACTGCACATGGGTAAAGTCGAGAATACGCACGCCGTGAAGAGCTTTGGTCACCTTTATTTTCTCCCTTGATGTGGCCCGCATACGTAAAGCAAGCCACAGAAACCATTGTTAGCAGAACTTAGCCTGTTTCAGACCAGCCGAAACAA
Organism: Rhodospirillales bacterium; assembly: GCA_018971905.1. Lineage (GTDB taxonomy): Bacteria > Pseudomonadota > Alphaproteobacteria > Acetobacterales > Acetobacteraceae > Acidocella. The sequence goes on from JAGWZS010000058.1 coordinate 8,765, forward strand.
AATCAACGCGCCCGGCCATGTGGCAAATGGCCAGGATTACTTCGGTCCGGCCTTGCGCACATTTGCCTTGTTTTCATATTGATCAAGAAAATTCCCGTGTTTTTCGATATACGCCGCCAGGTCCATGGTATGCTCGTTTACCCGCCGGGCCGCCAAATCAGCATTCCGGGCTTCAAGAGCTTCGACGATGCCCAGATGCTCGGCCAGCGAGCGCCGCGCCCTGTCGTCATGGTTCATCGCCATAGACCGAATGGCGCGCATATGGATGAACAGATTCTCGGTCAGCTCACCCATGAGATTGCATTGGCTCATGGCGATAATGGCCCGATGAAACGCCATGCTGGATTGCGCATATTCATTAACATGCTCGATAGGGTCTTTTTTGAACGAAGCGATCTCCCGCAATTGCGAAAGCTCCCCATCGCTTGCCTTTTCGCAGGCAAGCCGGGCCGCCATGCTCTCTATCGCCGACCATATGGCGATCATTTCAAGAATTTCGCGCTTGTTCTT
>JAGWZS010000311.1 GCA_018971905.1 Rhodospirillales bacterium
TGGGCGGGCATTATGTGGCGGACTGGGCGGGCGGGCTCATCTGGCTGACGCTGGATGGGCATGAGGACGAAATCCGCGCCCAGGCGGCCCAGGCGGGCGGCCATGCCACGCTGGCGCGCGCACCCGCCGCCGTGCGTGCCCGCATCCCCGCGCTGCACCCGCAGGCGCCGGGCGTTGAGGCGCTCTCCCGCCGTATGCGCCGCGCCTTCGACCCGCTGGGCGTGTTCGAGACCAACCGTTTCCTGGACAATCCCAATGCAGACTGATTTCACCCCAGCCCAGCTCGCGGACCCGCAGATGGCGGCCTCGGCGGCGGTTATCCGCAAATGCGTGCATTGCGGCTTCTGCACCGCCACCTGCCCCACCTATGTGCTGCTGGGGGATGAGCTGGATTCCCCGCGCGGGCGCATCTATCTGATGAAGGACATGCTGGAAAATGGGCGCATTCCCGGTCCCGATGTGGTGAAACATATCGACCGCTGCCTCTCTTGCCTTTCCTGCATGACCACCTGTCCATCCGGCGTGAACTACATGCATCTGGTGGACCACGCCCGCGCCTATATCGAGCGGCATTACCGCCGCCCCTGGGCGGAACGCGCCATGCGCGCCCTGGTGGCCGCAATTCTGCCCTACCCGGCGCGGTTCCGGGCGGCGCTGGCGCTGGCACGCCGCGCCCGGCCGCTGGCGCCGTTTTTCGCACGGGTGAAGCCGCTGCGCCCCGCCGCCGCCATGCTGCACCTGGCCCCAGCGCATTTGCCGCCCAAAGCCGCGCTGAATGCAGGCACTGCCCCAGGCCCGCGCGGCCGCGTGGTGCTGATGCAAGGCTGCGCCGAGCCGGTGCTGCGCCCCGAAATCCGCGCGGCGACGATCCGTTTGCTTGAGCGCTGCGGGTATCAGGTGAGTTTCGCGGCCGGTGAAACCTGTTGCGGCGCGCTCACCCACCATATGGGCAAGGAACATGCGGCGCTGCACTTTGCCCGCCGCAATGTCGATGCCTGGACGCGTGAGATCGAGACCGGGCTGGACGCGATTCTCATCACCGCCTCGGGCTGCGGCACCACCATCAAAGATTACGGCTTCATGCTGCGGGAGGATCCCGTTTATGCCGCTAAAGCCGCGAAGGTTTCAGCCCTGGCCAAAGATGTTTGCGAGCTGCTGGAGGCATCCGGCCTACCCGCACGGGCGGATATTCCGGCGCTGAACGTGGTTTATCATCCGCCCTGCTCCCTGCAGCACGGCCAGAAAATCACCGCCGCCCCGCAGAACCTGCTGCGCGCGGCGGGGTTTGCCGTGCGCCTGCCGGCGGATGCGCATCTCTGCTGTGGTTCAGCCGGTACCTACAACATCTTCCAGCCCGAAATCGCCGCCCAGCTGGGCGCCCGCAAGGCGGAGAGCATCGCCGCGCTGCGCCCGGATGTGGTGGCCACTGGCAATATCGGCTGCGCGGTGCAGATCAGCCAGGCCATGCAAGCGCCGGTGCTGCATGTGGTGGAGCTGCTGGACTGGGCAACCGGCGGCCCCGCCCCTGGAGCCGGATGACATGAGAGAATCGCCCCGGCGATCGCACTCATCTCTGGATCGCACTCTAACCCAATGAAGCAGAGGGCGATTCAGACTTCAGCTCCGCTCGCAAAGCGAGCGAGCCTGAAGTCATCGCACTCTAAACCACCCAGCGCGCCGCGCCGTCTCCCCGCCACCAGCGCAGTTTCGTAACATCGAGCAGCGTTTCACCAGTCAGGCTGCGCCAGCTATTTTGTGTGCCCGAGGGTTGGGCATAGAG
>JAGWZS010000312.1 GCA_018971905.1 Rhodospirillales bacterium
GTACGCGGCTATGCTAGGCGTCTTCCACCAGTTCCACACCTGGCACCAGCTTGACGGCCTGCGCCAGGCGCGGGGAGACATTGAAGCCGCCGGGCAGCTGCATTTCCAACCGATTCGCGGTGCCGGTTTTGGGCACTAGGATGATGCGGCCCTTGCCGCGGCCTTCGCGGTCAAACAAGGCTTTCAGGGGAGCGATGGCGTCTTCCCGGTCCAGCCAGATTTTCAGGCCCGCCCCGGCGGCGCGCGCGGCGTCGTCCAGCAAGGAGATATCTGATGCGGTGAGGCGAAGCGATTCACCGTCCATCTTCGCATCGGCGGTGACGAGCAGGGCCGTGCCCTCGGTGAGCATCTCGCGGGAGCGGTTAAGCACCTCGGAGAACAGTGTGACTTCGATGCTGCCTTGCATGTCTGACAGAGTGAGCCACATCATGCGGCTGCCGGTGCGGGTGATGCGCTCTTTTTTGCCGGCAACGGTGCCTGCCAGTTTCACGCGGGTGGCGCCTACCTCTGCTTTGCGCTGAACGGTGCCTGAGGCGGTTACGTCCAGCCGTTTCAACGCCTGGGCGTACATGTCCAGCGGGTGGGCGGAGATATGAAAGCCGATGGCCTCGGCCTCGAAGGCGAGGCGCTCTGTCTCTGGCCAGTCTGGCCCGGCGCCTAAGCGGATTTTTTCCGGTTCGCCGCCGCCAAACAGGCCGATCTGCCCTGATTCGCGCTCCGCCTGGCCCGCCTGGGCGGTGCGCATGATAGCTTCCGCCGCGTTGAAAATGCGCGCGCGGTTGGGCTCCAGGCATTCGAAGGCGCCCGCCTTGGCAAGAATTTCGATCTGCGCGCGGGTGAGGGTTTTGGGGTCGATCCGTGCGGCGAAATCGTCGATATTACGGAAGGGCTTATTACCACGGGCTTTTACCAATTCGTCCATCGCGCTCATGCCGATGCGCTTGATGCCGCCCAGCGCGAAACGGATGGCGTAGGAGCCGTCCTCCTGCAATTCCACCGTGAAATCCGCGCCGGATTTGTTTACGTCAGGGGGCAGGACTTTGATACCGTTGCGCATGGCATCAGCACGCAGCAGCGCCACTTTGTCGGTGTTGGTGATGGAAAGCGACATGCAGGCGGCGAGGAAGGCGACGGGGTGATTGGCGCGCAGGTAAGCGGTTTGATAGGAAACCAGCGCATAGGCAGCAGCATGGGATTTGTTGAAGCCGTAATCAGCGAACTTCGCCATCAGGTCGAAAATCTCGTTGGCCCGCTCGGCGGTGAAGCCTTTTTCCAAAGCGCCTTTCAGGAAAATTTCGCGCTGGGTATCCATCTCCGCGCGGATTTTTTTGCCCATGGCGCGGCGCAGCAAGTCTGCCCCGGCCAGTGTGTAGCCTGCCATCACCTGGGCGATCTGCATCACCTGTTCTTGATAGACAATGATGCCATTGGTTTCTTCAAGAATGTGATGGATGGAGGGATCTGGCGCCTCCCATTTGGCACCGCGCTTGCGCTCGCAATAATCCGGGATGTTCGCCATTGGGCCGGGGCGGCAGAGCGCCTGGGCGGCGACGAGATCCTCGAACCTGTCCGGCCGCATCTGCAACAATGCGCCGCGGAATGTGTTGGTCTCAAACGTGAACACGCCAGCGGTATCGCCCCGGCTGATCATCTCGTAGGTTTTTGTGTCATCCAGGGGGATTTTCGAGATGTCGAGTTCGATGCCCTGGCCTTGCAGGAATTTCAGCGCGCGGTCGATGATGGTGAGGGTGGTGAGGCCGAGGAAGTCGAACTTCACCAG
>JAGWZS010000059.1 GCA_018971905.1 Rhodospirillales bacterium
CGCACCCTGCTTGGCCGCAAGGAGGCGCCGGATAATCTCTGGCACCAATGCCCCGCCTGCCAGCAGATGATCTTCCACACCGAGATGGCGGCCAACAAGAAGGTTTGCCCGCATTGCGGCCACCATATGCGCGCCACCGCGCAGGACCGGCTTTCCTGGACCTTCGATGATGGTGCCTTCACCCGCATTGAGCTGCCAAAAGCCACGCCGGACCCGCTCAAGTTCCGGGACCAGAAGCGCTACGCGGACCGGATGAAGGACGCGCGGGACAAAACCAAACAAGACGACGCGATTCTCGTGGCCCACGGCACTGTCGGCGGGCATAATAGCGTCGTCGCCGCCATGTCGTTCGAATTCATGGGCGGTTCCATGGGCTCCGCCGTGGGCGAGGGCCTGGTCGCCGCCGCGCGCCTCGCCGTGCTGCAAAACGCCCCGCTGATTGTTTACACTTCCTCCGGCGGCGCCCGGATGCAGGAGGGCGCCATCAGCCTGATGCAGATGCCCCGTTCCATCATCGCCAGCCAGATGGTGAAGGAAGCCGGGCTGCCCTACATCGTGGTGCTGACAGACCCCACCACCGGCGGTGTCACCGCCTCTTTTGCCATGCTGGGCGATATCCAGATCGCTGAGCCCGGCACGCTCATCGGCTTCGCAGGTGCCCGCGTGATTGAACAGACCGTGCGCGAGAAACTGCCCGAGGGCTTCCAGCGCGCCGAATATCTGCACCAGCACGGCATGATCGACATGGTGGTGAAGCGCGGCGAACTCACCGCCACGCTGGCGCGGATCATCTCGCTCGCCACCGCCAACAAGAAAGCCGCTTGACCAACGAGCTGCAACGCGAGGCCGGGGCCACCGGCTCACGGCTGAAGGTGAGTGCCGCGCTGGAGCGGCTGCACACACTCTACCCGCGCATGATCGACCTCAAGATCGACCGGCTGCAACGGCTGCTGGCGGCCCTGGGCTCACCGGAAAAACACTTGCCGCCGGTGGTTCACGTGGCGGGCACCAACGGCAAGGGCTCGGTCTGCGCCATCGCCCGGGCCGTGGCCGAGGCGGCGGGCCTGCGCACCCATGTTTTCACCTCCCCGCATCTGGTGCGGTTTAACGAACGCATCCGCCTTGCCGGAACGCTGGTGAGCGATGAGCAGCTCGCCGAGGCGCTGGACGCGATTGAGGCCGCCAACCAAGCCAATGAAATCACGGTGTTCGAGGCGATCACCGCCGCCGCCTTCTGGCTCTTCGCGCGTACCCCGGCTGATCTCTGCATCGTCGAGGTCGGTCTGGGCGGCCGGATGGACGCCACCAATGTCGTCTTCCCCGCCGCTTGTGCCATCACCTCCATCTCGCTGGACCACCAGGATTTCCTGGGCAACACGCTGGAACTCATCGCGGGCGAGAAGGCTGGCATCATCAAGCCCGGCATTCCCGTCGTCACCGGCTACCAACCCGCGGAAGTCCTGGCCCGCATCGCTGCCGAGGCCGCGCAGCAAAACGCCCCGCACCTGCGCCGGGGGCTGGAATGGTCCATCGAGCCCACCCCCACCGGCATGGTGTTCAACGGCCTGGCTCTGCCCCGCCCGGCGCTGGACGGGCTGCATCAGGTAGAAAATGCGGGTATCGCGCTTACCGCCCTGCGCGCCGCCGGGTTCAACATTCCGCCGGAGGCCATGGCGGCAGGCCTGCGCGCGGCTGAATGGCCCGCCAGGCTGCAAAGGCTGCACGGCCCGCTTGCCGCGTCACTGCCTCAGGGTTCGGAATTATGGCTGGACGGCGCCCATAATCCCGGCGGCGCCGAAATCCTGGCCCAGCAGCTGCAAGATTGGGCCACGCCCACCACCGTCGTTTTGGGCATGAAGCAGTCCAAGGACGTGGCGGAGTTCATCCGCATTATCGCCCCCCACGCCGCCACGCTGTACGCGGTGGCGGAGCCGGAACAGCACCTCGCCCTGCCAGTGGAAAAAATCATCGAGGCGTCGGGCAACCGCGCCCTGCCAGGGCCGGATATCCGCGGCGCCCTGGCGCAGATCACCACCCCCACCCGTGTGCTGATCTGTGGCAGCCTCTATCTCGCCGGTGAGGTTCTGAAGCTGGAGCAATTCACCAAATTGTCACACAACGCGTCGTAGCCCTTGCTACAGGGCGCCGGTACTCATCAGGAGCCGTCATGAATCTGACACGCCGCGAATTTGTCACCACCACCGCCATTTTTGGGGCGGGTGCTGCCCTGGTGCGCCCCGCCAGCGCGCAGGAGGCTTCGGTTTCCTTCCTGCTGGTGGGCGATTGGGGACGGCACGGCTACCACCACCAGCGCGCCGTGGCGCACCAGATGGGCGTCACCGCCCAGGCCATCAACAGCGCCTATATCGTTTCCGTCGGCGATAATTTCTATGAGAACGGGGTGGAGTCGGTTTCCGACCCGCAATGGCAAACCTCGTTTGAGGATGTTTACACCGCGCCCTCCCTGCAAACGCCCTGGAAGGTGATCCTCGGCAATCATGATTACCGCGGCAATGTGCAGGCGCAGCTGGATTACGCCAAGCAAAGCCCGCGCTGGCAGATCCCCGCGCGGTATTATACTGAAACCATGGCGCTACCCGGCGGCGCCACGGCAGCGTTTTATTACCTGGACACCTCGCCCTTCATCAAAAAATATTACGGCACCCGGGTTGCCGTTGTGGGCCAGAACAGCCAGGAACAGCTCGACTGGCTGGATGCGAAGCTCGCTGCTTCAACCGCCGAGTGGAACATCGTCATCGGCCATCACCCCATCTACACCGCGCAGTCGGATGCTGATGGCTACGACCATGACCAGCCGGACCTGATCGCCCGGCTGAACCCCATTCTGCAGAAACATAACGTGCCGCTTTATGTTTGCGGGCACGACCATATTTTGCAGGCGGTGAAGATGGATGGCATCTCTTACGTCTGCACTGGTGCGGGCTCGGAAACCTACCAGCCGGAACCCGCTGCCCGTGGCGGCTTTGCCTCCGGTGCACATGGTTTCATGGCGGCGCGGCTATCGGGCAAGCAGCTCGACTGGTCGTTCGTGGATGCCCAGGGCAACGCGCTGTATTCGCAGTCCATTATCCGGGCCTAAAGATCCACGCCTGAGTAAGACCCGTTGATCGATTTATTGATCAACGGGAAATCCGCGAGAATGGCGGTGGTGGCGGCATGTTCCAGCAGCGGCCAGTGCAGGGTGCTGGCATCTGCCACAAACGCATCCTGGATCAGCCCGTTATCAATCTTCAGCCAATGCCAGACAGGGCCGCGGAAACTCTCTGCCACGCCCAGCCCCATGCCGCTGGCGGCGTCGGGGGCCAGCGCCACCGGGCCTTCCGGCAACCGTTCCAAAATCGCGCGCACCAGCCTGATGCTTTCGGGAATCTCCTCCAGCCGGATTTTGATTCGCGCCGCCACATCGCCTTCCTGCGCCACCGGCACGGCAAGGCCCAGCGTGTCGTATGGCGGATAGCCCGGCGCCAGCCGTGTATCGCCGCCTTGGCCGGAGGCACGGCCCACATAGCCACCGGCATTATACGCTGCGGCAAGTTCAGGCGGCACCAGCCCTGCGCCCACCACGCGGTCCTGCAGGCTGGCATAATCCTCGAACACGCGCGTCAGGCTGGGCAGCTCGCGCTCCAGCACGTCCAGCGCATCCTCAATGGCATCCGCCCCGCCTTCGGCAATGTCTCCGGCCACGCCGCCGGGCACCACAATGTCCATCATCAGCCGGTGGCCAAAGGCGATGAACGCAGCGGCGCAGAGATGTTCGCGCAGCAGCGCGAAGCGCGCATCCAGAAAGGCGAACCCGGCGTCACCGGCAATGGCGCCAATATCGCTGGTGTGGTTGGCCAGGCGCTCGATCTCCGCCATCACCGCGCGTAGATAAACCGCGCGCTCGGGCACCTGCATCGCCAAAGCCGCCTCCGCCGCGCGGGCAAAGGCGATGGCGTGGGCCACGGTGGCATCGCCGGAAAGTCTTGCCGCATAGCGCGCCGCCTGCCTGGCGGATTTGCCGCGTATCAGCCCCAGCGTGCCTTTATGCGCATAGCCCAGCCGCGCCTGAAGCTTCAGCACTTGCTCTCCCACCACCGAGAACCGGAAATGCCCGGGCTCGATAATCCCGGCATGGACCGGCCCCACCGCCACCTGATGCACGCCCTCCACATGCGGGGCCGTGAACTCCGGCCAGGTGGCGCGGCCGTCCGGCTCGCGGAAATGCTCAATGGCCGTGCGGGTTTCGGCAAAGCCGGTGGCGGTATGGCCGTTCAAATCTTTCGCCAAACGCTGAAACCAATTGGCGCCGAGGTAACGCAACGCCGGGTAGGCGCCGCCTTGCAATTCCACCGCCACCAGCTCGCCCGGCTCGTACAGCGCGTAGGCGTGGGTGGCGTCGGTCCAGAGGGCGATGAACCGCCCCTGATGCGCGGTCCAGGCTTCGGGGCTGAGCAGCTTCATCGCAAAGTCTCCGCCGCGCGGGAGAGCAGATGCACCAGCGGCCCCGGCATGGCGAAGGCCAGCAGAAACACCAGTGCCAGATGCACCGCGACAAGCCAGATGCCGCGCCCGGCGGGCTGGGGTTTTTCATAGGGCGCCGGGGCGAACAGCAACGGCCCGACATTGCGCAGGATCGCCACCGCGCAGAGCAGCAGCCCCAGCCCCAGCGGCAGGGACATATAAGGGTTTCTCTGGATCGTCTGGCTGATGATAATGAACTCGCTGGCAAACAGGCCGGAGGGCGGCAGCCCGGTGAGCGCGAAGATGCAAGCCCCCAGCAGCCAGGCCACGTATTTGTTCGCCTGCAATAGGCCGCGCAGATGCGAGAACGTGTAATTGCCCGGTGAGGCCGAACCCCGCAGGCTGGCGGCGCGGATGAGTGCGAGGAACAGGCCGGATTTCAGCAGCGTGTGCAGCAGCATATGCAGCAGCCCGCCGAAAATGGCCGCCGGGCCGCCGATACCAAAAGCAAAGGCCGAGATGCCGGATTGCTCGATGGAGGAGAACCCGAAAAACCGCCGCGCATCCCGCCGGCGGGAGAATGAAAACGCTGCCAGAAACAACGATGCCAGCCCCAGGCTTAGCAGAAACGGCCCCGGCCGCATCGCCTCAGGGTTGGCCGCCAGCAGATGCCGGAAGCGTAAAATCGCCAGCAGCGCCACGTTGATGAGCAAGCCGGAGAGCGCGGTGGTGAGCGGTGCCGGGCCTTCGGCATAGGCATCCGGCAGCCAGCCATGCAGCGGCACCAACGCCGCCTTGGTGCCGTAGCCGAACAGAATGAACACGAAGGCCAGCGTCAGCAGCGCGCCATCCATATGCGCGGCATGGGCTGAAAGTGCCCTGAAGCTCATTGCCGAGAAACCCGGCCCCAGAGCGGGCTGCGCCGCCAGATAAACCAGCATGGTGCCGAACAAAGCGAGCCCGATGCCCACCCCGCCCAGGATGAAATATTTCCACGCGGCTTCCAGCCCGGTCGGCGTGCGGTAGAGGCTCACCCCCAGCGTCATGGCGATGGTGCCGCCCTCCATCGCCGCCCAGAGCAGCCCGATATTATCCGCGTACAGCCCCAGCAGGCTCGCCCCCAGCGCAATCTGGAACAGCGCATGGTAAAGCCGCCAGCGCTGGTCCGGCATCCGCGCCGCATCGGCGGTCACGTAGCCGATATTCACCAAAGACGCCGTAAGCCCCACAAAGCCCGAGACCGTGCCGAACAAGGCGGCCAGCGGGTCCACCGCCACCAACCCCGCGCTATGGCCCCAGAACACCGAAAGCGTGAGCCCGAACAGCAAGGCGCTGGCCACGGCATTGCCAATGGCCCCCTGGCGCGGCGCGCCCACCAGCCCCAGCAGAGCCGCCGCCAGAAACGGCAGCGCGATGGCGAGTGCCGCGAAATTCACCGCCCCCGCCTTTCGATTTTCTCAAGCCCGGAGAGGTCCAGCGTGTCGAAATGCTCGCGGATGCGGAACAGAAACGCCCCCACCACCAGGAAGGCCAGCAGCACCAGAAGGGCCACGGAAAACTCCGCCACAAAGGGCATCCCCGGCATGCCGATGGCCGCCAGCACCAGCCCGTTTTCCATGGAGAGAAAGCCGATAATCTGCGCCAGCGCATTCCGCCGCAAAATCATCAGCAGCAGCCCCAGCAGCACGACGGAAAGCGCGATGGCCAGATCCTCCCGCGTGAGGGAGAGGGTGCCCATCGTCACCGGCAGCAGCACCAGCACCGCGACGCCGATGAGCGCGAGGCCAAGGATCATCGCCATCGCCATCGGCAAGGCTGTTTCCACCGCGCGCACCATGTTGAAGCGCCGCACAATCTCCCGCAGGCCCCAGGGCAGCAGCACCGCCTTCAGCGTGAAGGTGATCAGGCCGGTGAGATAGAGATTAAGCTCCCCTTGCGCATAACCTTGCCAGAAAGCTGCGGCGGAGAGCACCAGGGCTTCTGTTTGATACAGCGTGATCATCGCCGCCAGCCGCCGCTGGGAAAGCTGCAGAAAGGCGCAGAGCAGAATGATGCCGCCCATGAAATGCGCCAGCGAGAAGGTGAGGCTCATGCGCCGATCCTCGCCGCCACGAACAGGAACACGCCGGCCAGCATTCCCAGCAGCAATGCCGCACCCAGAAATTCCGGCACCCGGAACACCCGCATTTTTGCGCGCGACACCTCGAATACAGAAAGAACCATCGTCATCACCAGCAGTTTGGCCGCCCACAACGCCAGCCCGCCGGGCCAGGAAAGAATTTCCGCCGCCCGCGCCATGCCAAAAGGCAGGAAAATACTTCCCACAAGGTTCATCCAGGTCAGCAGCCGCAGCATCCCGGCAAACTCCAGCAGCGCCAGCAGCCGGCCGGAATATTCCAGCACCATCGCCTCATGCACCATGGCGAGTTCTAGATGGCCGGAGGGATTATCCGTGGGGATGCGCCCGGTCTCGGTCAGCGCCACGGTGAGCATCGCCGCCAGGGCGAAGCCGAGCGAGACGGAAATGCCGATATGCGCGGTGCGGAAGGCGGTGGCGATGCCGTCCAGGCTCGTGCTGTGGGCCAGCAGCGCAAAGGCCAGCAGCAGTACCAGCAACGCGCCCTCGGCAAACAGGCCAAACAGCGCCTCCCGCGCGGCACCACCCCCGCCGAAACTGAACCCTGTCTCCAGTCCGCCCAGCATGGTAGCTGCCCGCGCCAGGGCGAACAGCCCGATGATGGTGATGTAATCCCCTGCATCGGCGGTGAGCATACCGGTGGCAAAGCTGGGGATGAGCATGGTGGCCACGGCAAGGGCCAGAAACACGCCCAGCGGCCAGAGGGTGAATAAATCCGTCGCGGTATCTGGTACCAAGGTGCTTTTGCGCAGCAGCTTGGCCAGATGAAAATAGGGTTGCAGCACCGGCGGGCCGCGCCGCCCCAGCAGCCAGGCGCGGAGTTTGTTTACCAGCCCCGTCAGCAAGGGCGCGCCCGCGAAACAGAGCGCGATATGCAGCACGGTGGCGATGAAGGCGAGGGCGAATGAAAGCATGTTCAGCCGCCCTGCCCCAGCCCGAGTGCGAGCAGGAACGCCACCAGCACTGCGAAGACAAAAGCCAGACGTTCCCGGATGGTGGCCCGGCGCACGCGTTCAGCCAGGCGGATCAGCCGCGTCTGTATCCGGAATAACGGGGCAAGCAGAAACCGCTCGGCCGGGTCTGCCATGCCAGCCCCCAGCAGCCCCTTGCCCAGCACGCGCATGATGGGCTCGGCAAAGCCGGTGGCGCTGGCCTGGGTGTGCGGGTCACCAAAGGGCAGCCAGGCGGGCGGGCGGCCAAATCCGCCATTCCAGGCCGGAACCTCCCGCAGGCCGCGCACGCCCCAGCGCGTTTGCACGAACCCAGCGGCCAAGGCGGCCAGCCCGGCCAGAATCAGCAATGTAACCGGCGCGTAGGCCAGAGGCGGGGTTTGTGCTTCTGGCGCCAGCAGCATGATTACCGGGTTTAGCAGATCCAGCAGCAGCCCCGGCACCAGGGCCACGGGAATGGCCAGCGCGCCCAGCAGCGCCATGGCCACGAACGGCCCGCGCCGCAAATCCTCAGCCGCCGCCGCGTGCAGGCTGCGCGGGCGGCCCAGAAATCCTAGCCCGATGAGCCGCACCGAAGCCGCCAGCGCCAGCGCGGCACCTATGCCCAGCACCGCCAGCAGAGCGGAAAACCCGATGCGCGCCAGAATGCCCCCCGTTGCCGCCGCGCCGATGGCCGCGTGAAACAACAAAAACTCCGGCGCGAAACCCGGCCCCAGCGGCAGCGCGGCCATGCCCGCGGCGCCCAGCAGCATCAGTGCGCCGAGGCGCGGCATGCCGCGCATCAAGCCGCCCAGCCAGTTGAGCGAGGTGGTGCCGGTAGCGTGTTTTACCTCCCCGGCACCGATGAACAGCAGCGGCTTGAACAGCCCATGCGCCACGGCGCACAGCAACGCCGCCTGCAAGGCCACGCCGGAAAGCTCAGCATCACCAACGGCCTTGGCGTAAAGTGCGAGCCCCAGCCCCACGGTGATGAGCCCCACATGTTCAACCGTGGAGCAGGCCAGGGCGGTTTTCAGCTCCACCTCCAGCACCGCCCGCAGCGCGCCGATGAGCACCGAGAGTGCCCCCGCCGCCACCAAAACTTCACCCCACCATGGCTGCTGCGCCGGGGCCAGAACCACGAAGGCGTAGCGAATGAGCACATAGAGCGCCACCTTCACCATGCCGCCGGACATGAGCGCCGAAACACCCGCCGGAGGGGCAGGGTGCGCGCGCGGCAGCCAGCTATGCAGCGGTGCGAGCCCCGCCTTGGCCCCGGCGCCAAGGGCCACCAGCACAAAGGCCAGCGAGGAGGCGGGCAGAAACATGGCTGGGATGAGGCAGGCGCCGGAGAAGATCGCCACCCCGGCGTAAAGCGTGGCGGGTTTCTGATCGCCTTGCAGCACCAGCAGCCAGGAGGCGGCGCTCATCAGCTCGAACCCAAGAATGAGTGTAAACCCGTCGCCCGCCAGCAGCGCCAGCGCCATGCCCAGCACAAACGCCCAGAACGGTACTGAGGCGCGCATTCCCGCCAGGGCCGCCGCCACCACCTGCGGCAGCAAAATGCAGCCAAACAGCAGGGACAGGGCATCGAGATGCAAATGCATCCCCTGCCCCGGCAGGCCGAATATCAAACCGAAGGAAGTTCCCACGCTTT
>JAGWZS010000060.1 GCA_018971905.1 Rhodospirillales bacterium
GTGGAGGCCAGAAAAACCTGCCCCGGCTGTGTGCCCAGTGTTTCCGCCGCCGCCTTGGCCGTGGCTTCCACCGCGCGGGCGCCCGCCACGCCGGTAAACACGTTGGCATTGCCCGCATTGACCACCAGGACGCGGGCGGTGCCGCCTGGCAGTACCTCCCGGCACCAGGCAACCGGCGCGCCGGGGCACAAGTTGCGGGTGAACACACCCGCCACGCTAGTGCCCTCGGCAAATTCGGCCAGCAGCACGTCTGTCCGCCCTTTATAGCGGATGCCCGCCGCCGCCGTAGCCATCCGCACCCCCGCGATGGGAGGTAGCTCCGGCAAGGGCAGTGCTAAGGGCGAGACGGGAAGCGGGCCTGCCATGGCGGTTAATTGCCGGTGCTGGCCGCCGGGGCGGTCTGCGGCAAGGGCTTGCCATCCGGCCCGAAGATCTGGATTTTCACCTGGGCGCGCACTTTGTTGAGCGTGTCCTGCACCACCTGATCGGTCAGCTTCTGGCGGATCTGGTCCTGCACGTCCGCAAAGGCCGGGGTGGGCGCAGTGCGGTGGCCTTCATTCAGGATCACGTGCCAGCCAAACTGAGTGTGAACCGGAGTTTTGGTGTACTCACCCTTCCTCAGCGCGAAGGCGGCATCGGCAAAGGCGGGCACCATCTCATCCTTGGAGAACCAGCCCAGCTCGCCGCCGTTCTTCGCACCGGGGTCGATGCTGTCCTTCACCGCCAGCTGGGCGAAATTGGCGCCCTTGTTGAGCTGCGCGATGATTGCTTCAGCCTGGGCCTGGGTGGGGACGAGGATCTGGCGGGCGTCCACCTGCTCTGGCCCCGGCTTGCCCGCATAGTCGCGGTCATATTCGGCCTGCACGGCGGTGTCGGTCACCTGCGCGGCAACGGCCTGCTGCACATAAGCGTTCTCCAACTGCACATCGGCAGCGGCCTTCATGCGGGCGGCAACATCCGGGTTGCTGGCCAGATTTTCCTTCCGGGCAGCAATCAGCAGGGCCTTGCGGTCAACCTCCTGGTTCACCAGCAGCGGCAGCAGCTGCTGGGGCGGCAATTGCTGCGCCTGCGGCGGCAGGTTCTGCGCGTCGGCCTGGATGTCGCTCATATGGATCTGGATACCGTTGACCGAGGCAACCACCGGATCGGCATTCGCGGGCGCGGCGGGGGCAGGCTGGGCAAACGCCGCCGGAGCGGCGATGGCAAGGGCCAGAGCCAAGGCGGAAAGCGTAGACAACTGACGCATCTGTGAAACCTTATTCTGAGATGCGGTTCCTATGAGCCAAAGCCTTGCGCGGGGCAAGACTGACACGGAGAGCCTTGATTTGACCATGCCTGCCCTGGCGACTATGTCAGCCTCAATCTTTACTATAAGTGCGGATCTCGCCCAGCCATGTTGTCCAGCCTCGCCCGCGCCGTTTTCGGCTCCAGCAACGACCGTGCCCTGAAAAGCTTCAAGCGCCGGGTGGCGGCCATCAATGCGCTGGAACCCCAGATGCAGGCGCTGGACGATGCCGCCCTGGCCGCCAAGACCCAGGAGTTTAAAAACCGGCTGGAGCAGGGTGAAACCCTGGACGACCTGCTGGAGGAAGCCTTTGCCGTGGTGCGCGAAGCCTCCAAGCGCGTGCTGGGAATGCGGCATTTCGACGTGCAGCTGATCGGTGGCATGGTGCTGCATGAAGGGCGTATCGCCGAGATGAAAACCGGCGAGGGCAAGACGCTGGTGGCCACGCTGGCCGTGTATCTCAACGCCATCAGCGGCAAGGGTGTGCATGTCGTTACCGTGAACGACTATCTGGCCAAGCGCGACGCTGAGCAGATGGGCCAGCTTTACGGCTTCCTGGGGCTTTCCACTGGCATCATCATCCCCGCCGTGGAGGAGCAAAACCGCCGCCCGGCCTATGCGGCGGACATAACCTACGGCACCAATAACGAGTTCGGCTTCGATTATCTGCGCGATAACATGAAATACCGGCTGGAAGACATGGTCCAGCGGCCGTTCAATTTCGCCATCGTGGACGAGGTGGATAGCATCCTCATCGACGAAGCCCGCACCCCGCTGATCATTTCCGGCCCTTCGGACGAGCCGACCAGCCTGTATGCCCAGGTAGACACGGTGGTGGAAGCCTTTCTGGCGAGAGGCCAGTTCGGCGAGGACGGCAAGCACGAATATTACGAGAAAGACGAAAAAGCCCGCACGGTGAACATGACCGAGCTGGGCGCCGAAACCGTGGAAGAGATGATGCAAGCCGCCGGGCTGCTGAGCGGCGGGCTGTACGACCGCACCAACGTGCCGTTGGTGCACCATGTGCAGCAATCGCTCCGTGCCCGCACCCTGTTTGCGCGCGATGTGGATTACATTGTCCGCGAGGGCAAGATCGTCATCATCGACGAGTTCACCGGCCGTATGCTGGAAGGCCGCCGCTATTCCGATGGCCTGCACCAGGCGCTGGAAGCCAAGGAGCGGGTGGAGGTTCAGCAGGAGAACCAGACCCTCGCCTCCATCACCTTCCAGAATTATTTCCGCCTCTACCCCAAGCTGGCGGGCATGACCGGCACGGCGATGACCGAGGCAGATGAGTTCGAGCAAATATACAAGCTCACCGTCGTGGAAATTCCCACCAACGTGCCGGTGGCGCGCGACGACCAGGACGATGAAGTGTACCGCACCGCCGCCGAGAAATACGAGGCCGTGGCAAAGCTGATCGAGGACTGCCGCGGCCGGGGCCAGCCGGTGCTGGTGGGCACCACGAGCATCGAGAAGAGCGAGATCATCTCAGGCTTGCTGAACCAAAAAGGCATCAAGCACAGCGTGCTGAACGCGCGCTTTCATGAGCAGGAGGCGAAAATTGTGGCGCAGGCCGGGGCACCCGGCGCCATCACCATCGCCACCAACATGGCCGGCCGCGGCACGGATATTAAGCTCGGCGGCAATTACGATATGCGCCTGGCGCTTGAGCCGGGCATCGACCCTGCGGCCTTGCGCGCCGAGATCGACACCAATCACGAGATTGTAAAGGCGGCGGGTGGGCTGTTCGTCATCGGCACCGAGCGGCATGAGAGCCGGCGCATCGACAACCAGCTGCGCGGCCGCTCCGGCCGGCAGGGCGACCCCGGCGCCTCGCGCTTCTTCCTTTCGCTGGAAGACGACCTGATGCGCATCTTCGGCTCCGACCGGATGGGCGGGATGCTGCAGAAGCTCGGGCTGAGGGATGGCGAGGCGATCATCCACCCGTGGATCAACAAGGCGTTGGAAAAAGCGCAGAAGAAGGTTGAGATTCGCAATTTCGACATGCGCAAGAACGTGCTGAAATACGATGACGTGATGAACGACCAGCGCAAGGAGGTTTATGCCCAGCGCCGTGAGTTCATGGGCACGGACAGCGTTTCCGAAGTGGTGGCGGAAATGCGCAACGACGTGATCGCCGCGATGGTGGAAAACCGCGTGCCGGAGAAGGCCTTCGCCGAGCAATGGCAATCTGCCGAACTGGCCGCCGATGTGCGGCGCGTGCTGGCGCTGGACCTGCCGATTGTAGAGTGGGCGGCGGAAGAGGGCATCGACGAGGTGCACTTACGCGAGCGGATCGTGGACGCCGCCACCCAGGCCGCCGAGGCCAAGGCCGCGCAATTCGGCCCGCAGCTGCTGGCCTATATCGAGAAATCCGTGCTGCTGCAGACGCTGGACCATGTGTGGAAAGAGCATCTGCTGGGGCTGGATTATCTGCGCCAGGGCATTGGCCTGCGCGGCTATGGCCAGCGCGACCCGCTGAACGAATATAAGCGTGAAGCCTTCGCGATGTTCGCGGCGATGCTGGATGATTTGAAGGAGCGCGTGACCCTGGCGATGGCGCATGTGCAGGTGCAGCAGCCCCCGGCCGAGCCAGCACCTGGCCCCATGGTTGAATCCCACCCGGCACCCGGCGGCATGGAGGGCGGACTGGCCCTGGCTGAGCCGGTGATCCGTAATACCGACGCCGCGCTGCTCGCCGTGGGCGAGGCTGCCGTGGACCCGGCACGGCCCGAAACCTGGGGCGCCACCCCGCGCAATGCGCCCTGCCCCTGCGGCACCGGCAAGAAATATAAATACTGCCACGGCAAAATTTAGAAGCGGCCTGCCTCAGCCGCGCGGCGCGGCTGCAAAGCCGGGCGGCGCCATGGCCACGCCACGGGCAGCAAGAATGGCCTGCACCCGGTCTGGCCTGTCGGAAATGATGCCGTCCACGGCAAGGTCGATCATGCGGTGGATATCCGCGGGCTCGTTGACCGTCCAGGCCAGCACAGCAAGGCCAAGGTGCTGGGCTTCATGCCTCTGCGGCGCATCCAGCGTTTCATGAAACGGCGCCCAGGCCATGGCCCCGGTGCTGGCCACGGCACGCGGCACGCTGCCGCCAAAAGCTTCCAGGCGCGTGCCGCCAAACCAGAGACCGGCATTGCCAACGGTTTCCGGTGCCGTGAGGCAGCACCGGCGCAGAGACGGCGCCTGAATTGCGGCGTCTTGCAGTACCCGCCAGTCGAACGCGCAGAGCATGGCGCTGCGGTTTGCCCGCCGCAGAACGCGCACAACCACCTGCACCAACTGGCCCGGGGGCGGCGTCTCGTCCGGGCGTTGCGGATCAGATTTTATCTCGACGAGAAAATCCAGCACCGGGCAGGCGGAAAATATGTCGCCGAGGGCCGGAACGCGGGCACCCTCCACCGGCACTTGCTCTGGAAACTTCGCGGCGTAGTCTGAGCCTTTGCGCAACCGGCCGACATCATACGTGGTGAGCTGCTGGAATGTAAGCGTGCGGATGAGCGGCGCGGCACCCCCTACATACGCGCCGGACTTGTCGCGGGCGATGTCTGGGTGCAGCTTTGGGTCGTGATGCGCCACCGGGATGCCATCGGCCGTGACCGCGATATCGAGCTCAACCCCCGTCAGGCGCAGATGTTCGGCGTGTGTGAATCCCGCCAGCGTGTTTTCCGGCAACAGGCCCCGCGCGCCGCGATGCCCAAAAACCGCGATCAAGGCCGGGCTGTGTTGCTGCCCGCCAGCGCGGCGGTCATCTGCGCGCAGGCGCGGGCCCGGTGGCTGATTTTGTCTTTTTCTGGCCCGAGCTCCGCATAGCTCTGCTCATAGCCCTCGGGAATAAAAATCGGGTCGTAGCCAAAGCCTGCCGCACCGCGCGGCGCGGCAGCGATGCGCCCGTGCGCCTCGCCGATATAGGTGGCGGTGGAACCGTCTGGCTGGGCAAGGCAGAGCGCGCAAGTGAACCAGGCAGCCCAATTATCCCTGGCTTTTGCCGCGGCGATGATCTTGGCGAAGGCGCCCGGATAATCATCCCCCGCGTAACGGGAGGAATAGACACCAGGCTGGCCATTCAGCGCCGCAACGCACAGCCCGGAATCATCGGCCAATGCCGGCAGGCCGGACGCCCTGGCCGCGGCCAGGGCCTTGATGCGGGCATTGCCCGCGAAATCCGGCGCGGTTTCAGCAGGTTCCGGCAGGCCAAGTGCTCCGGCCGAAACGGCCTCATAGCCAAGCGGCGCCAGAAGGGCCTGGAATTCCTTGAGCTTGCCCGCGTTATGCGTGGCGATCACAAGCTTTTTCATGCGTGCCCGGAATCGCCTGAGAGCATACCGGGGTCGATTTTCAGCTTCGCCAGGGCGCGCTGCCATTTGGTCTGGTAGGCGGTGTCGAAGAGAATGTCGTTATCCGCATTCGTGGTCAGCCAGCTGTTCTGGCAGATCTCTTCCTCAAGCTGGCCCGCCCCCCAGCCGGCATAGCCCAGCAGCAGCCGCGCCTGGGCCGGGCCGCCGCCAGAGGCCACGGCTTGCAGCACCTCCATGCTGGCGCTCAATACATGTGTACCGTCCACTTCCAGGCTGCCTTCGGCCATCCATTCAGCCGAATGCAGAACAAATCCGCGATGGTCTTCCACCGGCCCACCCTGGCCCACGGGCAAGGCGCGCTGCGGCGGGTGCGGCTTTACCCCCAGTTGCTGCATCAGGTCTCCGAAACGCGGCTTATTCAATGCGCGGTTCAGCACCAGCCCCATCGCGCCATCTTCGTTATGCGCGCAGATGAAAATAACGCTTTGTGAAAACCGGGGGTCGCGCATGGCCGGCATGGCCAGAAGCACCTGGCCGGTGAGCCAGCTTGGCTGGGATGTTGGGGCAATGTCGGATTCCGTCATCCGCCCAATATATTCGTGCGCCTGCCGCTCGGCCAGCCCCAACGCGCCGCGGCTTCACGTTCCACGCCAGTTCGCTTAAGAAGGCATATCCGTTCCACGAGCAATAGGCAGACAATGATCAAAACTGGTGACAAGATTCCGGCCATGAAGCTCATGCTGGCCACGCCGGAAGGCCCGCGTGAAGTGGACACGGCGGAGCTGCTGGGCCTTGGCAAGGTTGTGCTGTTTGCCGTGCCCGGCGCCTTCACCCCCACATGCAGCGCCAAGCATGTGCCCGGCTTCGTGAAGCTGGCACCGGAGCTGAAGGAAAAAGGCGTGGACAGAATTGTGTGCCTGGCGGTGAACGATGCCTTTGTGCTCGGCGCCTGGGCCAAGGACCAGAAGGCTGGCGAGGCGGTGCAGTTTCTGGCGGATGGCTCCGCCGCCTTCACCAAGGCGCTGGGGCTGGAGCTTGATCTGGTAGCGCGCGGCATGGGCGTGCGCAGCCAGCGTTTCGCGCTGGTGATAGAGAATGGCACCGTGACCAAGGTGGCCGTTGAGGCCCCGGGCGGGTTCGAGGTCAGCCGCGCCGAGGCGATTCTCGAAGCACTCTGATCCCGTGTCTCTCGCCCTCACGGTCGTGGTGCCGTGTTATAACGAACGCGCGAATGTGGCACCCATGGTGGCGGCGCTGGAGACAGCGCTGGCGGGCCTCGCCTGGGAGGTTGTGTTTGTTGATGACAACAGCCCGGACGGCACCAGCGCCGAGGCCAAGCGCATCGCGCAGCAGGATACGCGGGTGCGCTGCATCCGCCGGATTGGGCGGCGCGGCCTCTCCTCGGCGGTGATCGAGGGCGCGCTTTCCTCCGCCGCCGAATATGTCGCGGTGATCGACGGCGATTTGCAGCACGACGAAACCCGCCTGCCTTTGATGCTTCAGGCCGTGCAGGGCGGGGCAGACATGGCCGTGGGCAGCCGCCATGTGGAAGGCGGGGATTCCGCCGGGCTTTCCTCGCCCTTGCGGGTGAAGCTTTCGGAAACTGGCATCCGCGTGGCGCAGATGGTCACGCACACCTCCATCTCGGACCCGATGAGCGGATTTTTTCTGCTGCGGCGGGAGCTGTTCGACAGCTTGGCCGCGCGCCTGACCGGGCAGGGTTTCAAGATTCTGCTGGATCTCATTCTGGCTTCGCCGCGCGTGCTGAACATTGCTGAGGTGCCCTACAAATTCCGCCCGCGTTTGGCCGGCGAGAGCAAGCTGGACGTGCTGGTGCTGGCGCAATTCGCCGGGCTGCTGCTGGACAAGGCGCTGCGCGGCATGGTGCCGCTGCGCTTCATCTCCTTCGCGCTGGTCGGCATTCTGGGCGTGCTGGTGAATATTCTCGTGCTGCAAATCGCCCTCGCCGCCGGGGCGGGTTTTGGCATGGCGCAGACCATCGGCACCATCGTGGCCATGGTGGTGAATTTCCTGCTCAACAACCAGCTCACCTACCGGGCGCAACGGCTGAAAGGCGCCAAGGCATGGCGCGGTGTGGCGCTGTTCATGGCCGTGTGCGGGCTGGGGGCCATCGCCAATATTGGCATCGCTAAGGCGCTGTATGTGGAAGATGGCGGCAGCCTGTTCTCCAGCGCCGCGGGTGCCGCCGTGGGGGTGGTGTGGAATTATGCGGTGTCCTCCACGCTCGTCTGGCGCGCGCGGTAGCATGAAGGCCGCTCTCGCGGCGCTGGCGGCACTCACCGCGCTGCGCCTCGTATTGGCGGCGGTTTTGCCGCTGACGCCGGACGAGGCTTATTACTTCACCTGGTCCCAGCATCTGCAGGCGGGCTATCTGGACCATCCGCCGATGGTAGCGCTGTGGATACGGCTCGGCACCGCCCTGCTGGGCAACACCCCGCTGGGCATCCGGCTGCTGGGGCCGCTGGCGGCGGCGCTGGGCTCACTGGCGCTGTATGGCGCGGGGAACCGTCTGCTGCCCGGCCAGCGCCTGGGCCTGCGCGCTGCGGCACTGATGAATGCCACGCTGATGCTGGGGGCCGGCTGCATTTTAATGACGCCGGACACCCCGTTGCTGTTTTTCTGGACACTGGGCGTGTGGGCGCTGGCGCGGCTGGTGGAATCCCGCAATGCGCGCTGGTGGCTGGCGGCGGGGGGCATTGCCGGGCTGATGCTGTTTTCCAAATACACCGCCGCCTTGTTCCTGGCCGGGGCGGGGTTGTGGGCGATCTTTTCCCCCGCCATCCGCCCGCAATTACGCGCGATTTGGCCATGGGCGGGCATCGCGCTGGCGTTCCTGTTGTTCGCGCCGGATATTGCCTGGAACGCCACCCATGGCTGGGCCAGCTACTTGAAGCAGGGTGGACGG
Source organism: Rhodospirillales bacterium (assembly GCA_018971905.1). Taxonomy (GTDB): domain Bacteria; phylum Pseudomonadota; class Alphaproteobacteria; order Acetobacterales; family Acetobacteraceae; genus Acidocella. The sequence continues at coordinate 8,519 of JAGWZS010000060.1, forward strand.
GAAGATGGATTCGACCCAGCCAGGACCTTGCAGTTTTTCGGCGAGCTGGCGGGCGGGCAGGCACTGCTGTTCACGCCGCTTATCGCCATTCTGGCGGTGCGGGGGCTGTGGCGTTTACGGTATGATACCGCACCCGGCGCCAGGCTGCTGCTGTGGCTAAGCCTGCTGCCCGCGTCGGTTTTCCTGGAATACGTGCTGAAGGGCCGGGTGCAAGGCAATTGGGTGGCGATTCTCTACCCCACCGCCTGCCTGGCCGCCGCCACCGCGCCGCCGCGTCGGGTACGCCCGGCCCTGGCGCTGGGCTTTGCCCTCACCGCGCTGGTTTATGCGCAAGTGCTCACCGGCTTTGTACCCATTCCGGCCAAGCGCGACACCTCCGCCCTGCAAATGGCGGGCTGGAAGAATTTCGCCGCCCAGGCTGCCGCCAGCCACCCGGCCTTTCTGACATCGGATGATTACGCCACCGCCGCCGCCCTGGCTTTCTATGCGCCAAAGGATGTGCCGGTACTGGGTTTCACCCCGCGCTGGGGCTATTTCAACTGGCCCGTGGCGGCGGCGCAGGGCAAAACCGGGCTGCTGATTACCCGCCGCACCAGCACGCCCTGCCCGAATGAGGTGGGCAGCATCGTCCGCCAGCGTGGCGATGAGCCGGTGATGACCTA
>JAGWZS010000313.1 GCA_018971905.1 Rhodospirillales bacterium
GGTCCAGCGCATCCGGTAAAGCCAGCGGCCATGCAGCACAAAACGGTGCAGCCCGTACCAAACCACCGGATAGACCAGAAGCACCGCCACGGCGGGCACCACGATCTGCTGCCAATGCCAGGCGGTGAGCAGCGCATAGGCGCCAGAGGCCACGGCCAAGGCGGCATAGAGGCTGATGGCCGGGTAGGTGAGATAGGCGGCCCAGAGTTCCGCCAGCGTCATTTTTCCCAGATCGTAGGAACGGCCATGCCAGGCCCGGCCCCAAATGAGTTTTTTTGCCATGCCCTGTACCGCTCACGCTCCGGGAAATGATTGAAAACCGGACAAAACCCGGCTTTGACCGCTCTGCCTGCATAGCATGGCGGCTTTGGCGCTGGCAAACCGCCCCTTTAATGTCGCGGCACCCAGATGGCGAGGCTTGGGCGGGCTAGAATCAGCCGGTCATTCTGTTTTAACGCCGCCAGGAACGACGGCGGGTACATGACATCGCGCGGCGGGTCTGGCAGGTCGGTGGTGCCAATCTCGACCGCTTTTAAGCCGGGCAGCATCGCGGTGATGGCGGCGGGAGAGATGCGGCCAAGCCGGAGTTGGCTTTCCACGAAATAGGGCGAGAAGGCCGGAACGTGGCCCGCCCGCGCGCAGAGCAGCAGGTTTTCACACACCACCGGCCCCTGCACCGCTTTCAACGCCGCAACACCCGCCGCGAAATCCGCCCGGGCCTGGGGCAGCGCCTGGTCCTCATGCAAAACAGAAATGAAATGCGCCGGCGCCCAAACCAAGGGAAACAGCAGCAGCACGGCACGCCAGGAGCGGGGGGCTTCCGCACATTCCGCCATGGCCAGCACCGTGTTCAACAGCACGGCCTCGAAGAACACATTGCGGCCCACGCCATCTCCGCCCGCGAAGGCAAAGCCCAGCGCGTTGGCGGCCAGCCAGGCGAGGATGAAGGGCTGGGCGCGTTGTTGCCGCCAATGCCGCTGGCACCAAAGCCCGGCCAGCACCAGCGCGGGCAAGAACACCAGCAGATAATCCCCGCCCTGGGAGCCGAGATCCCGCCAGATATAAGCGCGGGGTGCCAGTAAGTTCGCGAAGAAAAACGGGCCGTCGCGGCGCAGGGTCAGCCACAGCAGCAATCCGCCGCCCAAAGCCCCGGCGAGCAGCCAGTTAAACAGGTCCCGCCAGCGCCTTTGCAGCATAAGCGACAGCCCAGCCCCGAAGGGCAGCGCGATGAGCGACTGCTTGATGAACAGCGCCAGGATGAACAAATATGCCGAAAGCCGCAGCGCAAATGTGCCGCCGCGCACAAACACGTAAAACCCCGCGGCTTCCAGCACCATGCCGAAGAGCTGCGGGTCATCCAAGGCGACGCGGTTGGGCATCCAGATTGAAAGCCAGAGCACGAACAGAATGGCAGCGAACAACGCGGCATAAGCCTGGGCGGTGAAAAGCCGCGCCAGCGCGCCAGCCAGCCCACCCACAACCAGCAACGACGCCAGTGCCAGACCGCGCCCGGCGAAAAGCGGGTCAAACCCCAAGGCTACTAACCAGCCCAGTAGATGAAAAGACAGGAACGGATAATTGGTGAAATCCAGCCCAGGAGGCTGGCCATAAAGCGGCACATCATGCGCCGCCATCATGGCGCGCGCCACGTTCCAGCCTTCATCGGAATCGAACTGCACCGGCGCCAGGGCGCGCCAGAGCAGCGGCAGGCAGAACAGAAGCGTTAATAAACCCAGCAAAAGGGCAGGGCGTTTCCAGG
>JAGWZS010000061.1 GCA_018971905.1 Rhodospirillales bacterium
CAGGCCGGAGATGGATTTCGCCGCCTCCCGCTTGGCCCGGCCCTCCAGATATTTGCCCAGCCGCACCAGGGCGATCACCGCCACCGCGCTTTCGAAATAAAGCGGCCCACCGACGAAAAAATCCCAAACCGAGAGCCCGTAAGCCGCGCTGGTGCCAAGTGCTACCAGCAGATCCATATTGCCCGAGCCCGCCCGAGCCGCGAGGTACCCCGCCCGGTAAAACCGCGCCCCCAGCCAGAATTGCACCAGCGTGGCACAGACCAGCTGCAACCAGCCTGGCACCGGCACCGCCATATCCAGCACCACCGGAACAGCCAAAACGAAGGCCGCCAGCAGCTCCAGCAATTCCCGCCGCGCATGGTCTGGCTGCGGTGCCTCGGCTGGGCTGGCGGTATAACCAGCCTTGGCCACAGCCTCCTGCAAAAGGGAAAGCGGCACAGCGCCATCGGCCAGCACATGCGCGCGCTCAGTGGCCAGATTAACCGACACATCCTTCACACCCGGCACGCGCTTCAGCACTTTCTCAACCCGCGCCACACAGCTGGCACAGGTCATGCCGCCAATGGCGAGTTCGGTCTGCTGCGGGGATAAAACTGCCTGATCCATGCGCCAGAATATGGGTATCCCATCATGGGAAGGTCAAGGGCTTGACGTTACCACTGTAGGAACCCTTATAGCCGGGAGCAGTTTTGAAGGAGTTTCGCCATGAACAATTCTCCCTTGCAGTTCACCGTGCCGGATATGGATTGCGGCGGCTGCGTCCGCTCGATCACCGAGGCCATCCATAAAATCGACCCCGCCGCAAAAGTGGAAGCGGACCTGACCACAAAGCTGGTTAAGATCGGCGGCGCGGCGGATGCCACGGCCTACGCCGGGGCAATTGAGGGTGCGGGTTTTGACGTGGAGCAGCCCGCCGGGTAGGCGCTACCCCTCCACACTATACCCCAGCCGCTCTATCACCGGGCGCAGCACCTCCACCACCGGCGCCAGGTGTTTCAGATACGGCCGGTAGCGGTAGCGCGAACGGTCATAGAGCTTCTCCGCCACCTGCGCATAAGATGCGGTGCGCGCATAGCGCGTGTTCTTCTCGAAGGAGAGGCAGCGCGGATCGAATTCCACGCCGATAAACTCAAGCAATTTACGAACCTGCGCCTCCTGGTCCGTTACCATCTCTTCATAGCGCACAGGCAGATAGCGCATTGCCAAATTCTGCCGGTAATGCTGCATCAAATCCGCCACCAGATTATAATGCGCCGCGATGCTCTCCAGCTGCGCCGCGCAGAAATAACCGTGCATTAGATGATTTGAATAAACCGAAAGCACCACATCCAGCGGATGGCGCAGCACGTGGATAATGGGTGATTGCGGAAACAATAGCGAGATGAGGCCCAGATACATCTCGTTCAGCGGCATCTTATCCGTGAAAAACCCTGCTCCTTCCTTAAGGAAGCCCGCCTTGCGCGCGCGGTTGAGGTAGTAATCGCGCAGCTCCTCCAGCCCGTCGCGCTGGTCGCCCATCCACAGCTCCGCCAGCGCCTCCGGATAGGCCAGCGGGCTGGCCAGCAAGCGCGGCATAATCTGCGTGATGTCGTTGATAAAGGGCAGCTCATCCCCCGCCGAAATTTGCGGATGCACGCTCAGCGTCTGCTCGATCAGCGTGGTGCCCGAACGCGGAAAACCGAGAATAAAGATAGGCTGCGGCATGTCAGCGCGCGGGGCGGCCACCGGCAATGTCGCCAGCCGGCGCTGGGTGAAAAACCCTTGCAGGCGCGTGGCCATATCCAAAGCCGCCTCGGCCATGTAGGCGCGGCCGCCCATGTCCAGCGCTAGCACCTTGCCCCGCTCAAAACAGGCGAAGGCTTCATCGTGTCGGCCCATCTGGTCCAGCAGCCGGCCTTTCTCTGAAAGTTCCGAAGGGCCAAGCTGCCGCCCGTCTTTCTCCGGCTGATCGAGGATGGCCAATGCTTCCTCATTGCGCTTCAGGCGGCTCAGCACCGTGGCGCGGGCCAGCTGCATGGAAGCATTGCCGGGCATCAGCTGCTCCGCCTCGTCCAGCAGCTCCAGCGCGCGGGCGAATTTGCGGTCCGCCTCCTCCATCTTCGCATAGCCCAGAATGGTTTGGGCTACACCCGGCCTCAGCGCCATGGATTTCTGGTAGAGTGCCCGCGACTCCTCAATCCGCCCCTGGGTTTTCAGGTTCCAGGCCAAATTGGCGAGGGTAATCGGCTCCTCGCCCTGCGCCAGTTCCAGCACCCGGCGGTAGTGATATTCGCCGACCAGCGGGCGGTTGGCCTCGGTCAGCACCAGCCCCATCAGGTTATGGGCCTGCGCGTTTTGCGGCGCGATACGGATAGCGTTGCGGGCATGAATCTCTGCCTCCGCCAGCGCTCCCTTGGCCAGCAGCATCAGCGTCAGCTCATTCGTGGCGGTGAAATTGTTGGGGTTCAGCGTCACCACGCGGCGGGCCAGCGCCTCGGCCGCCGGGCCACGCCCCTGCTGGCGGCAAAGCCTGTATAGAAACAGTAGCGCATCTTCGCGCCCCGGCGCCAGCTCCAGCAATTGGCGCACCTGCGCGCCGGCCCCTTCCTCATCCCCGGCGGCCAGCAGCGCCTCGGCCTTCGTCAGCGACGGCGCCAGCAAACCGGCCGCCTCGGGCGGGCTCAGCGTGGCAAAATCAAGCGCACAGCAACGCACGCGCCGCAGACCGGAACCACAGGCGCAAAGGGAAGCATCAGCCATGGATGGAACTGTAACGAGCTCCGCCGCTGCCCGCTAGCCCGTTGGAAAACCGTTGTTAACAACGCGCCGGGGCAGCAGCACCGGGCCAATCTGCGCCAGCACCAGCGCGCCAAACAGCAACGCGCAGCCCAGCCAGCCGGTATGGCTCATGCGCTCATGCAGAATAATCGCGGCGAACAAGGCCGCGAACAACGCTTCCGTCATCAAGATGATGGCCGTATCCGTTGCCCCGGTATGGCGCTGGCAGATGGCCTGCAGCAAAAACGCCAGCCCGCCGGAAATAATGCCGCCATAAAGCAGCTGCGGCAGGCAGCTTGCCACCGCATGCCAATGCGGCAACGCGCCACCCACGGCGGAGCCCAACACCATACAAGCCAGGGACTGGCCAAGTGCCGCCGCCACCGGCCGGCCTGTGCCCCGCACCACATGCTGCACCAGCAATATCTGCACCGCAAAGCCCAAAGCGGAGATGATCACCAGAAGATCCCCGCGCGAGAGCGAATAAAACCCGCCGCCCAGAAACCAGGTTCCGGCCAGGGCCAGCACCGCCGCCAGCCACACCAGCGGATGCGGCGCCCGGCGGAAGAAAACCACCTCCAGCACCGGCACGAAAATAACGTAAAGCCCGGTGAGGAACCCGGCATGGGTCACGCTCGTCAGTTCCAGCGCCCATTGCTGCAACAGGGATGACACCGCGAACACCAGCCCCAGCGGCACAATGCCCCCCAGCCCAGCAAGGAAAGACCCCGCCCGCCGCGCCTCCGCCACGCCCAACGGCAGCACCGCGAGAAACGCGAGCAGGAAGCGCAGGCCCGTGTACCAGCCCGCACTTAAATACGCCGCGCTCTGCGCCTGCGCCACAAACGCCCCACCCCAAAGGGCGGCGGCCAGAAGTAACAGGGAATTGGCGGTCAGACGGGACATGAAACCCGCCGCTTCTCCCAGGAACACGATCAAACCACAAGCTTTCCTGCCGGGCTGGACGCTGGCAGCAGCCATGCTTAAATGCCGCGCATGAGCCTTAACCCCCCCCTTGTCCGCAATGCAGCCTGGAAGAGACACATCTCTCCGGCGAGTATTATGTCTGCTCGACCTGCGGCTATGAATGGGCCGCCGAATTGAACGAAGCTGACGAGATTATAAAAGATGCCAACGGCACCATGCTCGCCAACGGCGATACCGTCGTCCTGATCAAGGATCTGAAGGTGAAGGGATCTTCAACCGCGCTCAAGGTCGGCACCAAGCTGAAAAACATCCGCCTGCACAGCGGTGACCATGCCATCGAATCCGGCGATTATTTCATCAAGCAGGAATTCGTGAAAAAGGCCTGAGCCGCCCCGGCGAGAACGGCGCCCAATGGCGAAGTTTAGAAGCCATTGTCTCACGGCGGCGAACGAATATAAGCAGACCAAATGCATTCCGGTGAAGAAAAAACTTCCTATCATGCAAAAAGACTAAATGGATTCGCCTGCCTCATAGGCGGCTTGGCGTGGCTGGTATCCCTCGGCGTTTATGTGCCCCTGTTGCGAGGATATTTCTTTGATCACCGCGTCCACTTACCCGCGGACCTCGCTTGCTTCAGAGATAATGGTGCCTGGCTCGGAAGGCATCTGGAATCCATGGCCCCAGCCGCCTCACAGGCTTGCACATACAAATACCCGCCGCCATTCCTGCTCATCGCCACCCCCTTGTCCTGGGGAAGCGCAGAACAGGATTTTGTGATCTGGAGCGCCGTTTCAGTTGCAGCTTTAATTCTGGCGGCCCGGCTTCTGAAAATGTCGTGGAACACGGTGTTACTGGGGTTGATCGCCCCTCCCACCCTGCTGTGCCTGAGCATTGGTGAGAGCGGCATCCTTCTTTCCGCCTTGCTGCTTTTGGCATTGGGCCTCGTGGACACCGCTCCCATCGCCGCCGGCATTGCAGGGGGCGCCATGATCGTAAAACCCCAGCTAGGGCTGCTGCTTCCCGTCTGTTATGCGGCGTCGCGCAATTGGCGGGCATTTCTGGCGGCGGGCACTACAGTCATAAGCCTCTGTGTGCTCACCACCCTTTTATTCGGCGGCCAAGTATAGGCTGATTATTTGCACAACGGCCTGACCGCCACAAGAAACACCCTGGCAGCCCCTTGGCCGCAACGCGACCAGCACATCATGGTTACCCCCTACATATTCCTGCATTCCCTGGGCGTGGGGTTTGCCTGGGCAAACATGGCGCAAATTGCCATCACACTTCTGGCCGCCTTCATCACCTGGCATTTATGGAGAGCCCCCCGGCGCGGCACAAGATTGCCCGCAACACTCTGCCTTGCCGCGCTGGCTACACCTTTCGCCTGTCTTTACGACCTGTCGGCCCTGGCGATGGCACTGGCCGCAGAAGGTGGCAGCGCGTTTTTCTGGTTCTGGATATTTTCCAGTTTTTACCTATTCGTCTCAGTTGCCTTCATCTCGGTGGGGGCACTCTGCCTGGCCGGGCTGTTCTGGCTGCTTTGGTAAGAACCAGCGGCCTGAACAAAAACGGCGCCTCGCGGCGCCGTTTTCAGTTTCAATGCGCCTCTTCCGGCGCTTTCTCGTCGTCGCCATCGCCCTCGGCTTCTGGCTTTGGCAGCGCCAAGGCGGGAGCCTCGGAGATGTCGAAGGCCAGCTTGCCGTCCTTCACGCTCACCTTCACCGCACCGCCCTTCACCAGCTTGCCAAACAGCAGTTCCTCGGCCAGCGGCTTCTTGATCAGCTCCTGGATCACCCTTCCCAACGGCCTTGCGCCATAAAGCGGCTCGTAACCGCGCTCCGCCAGAAACTCCTTCGCGGCGGAGGATAGCTCGATGGTCACGTTCCGGTCTGCCAGCTGCGCTTCCAGCTGCATCACAAACTTCTCCACCACGCGGCCGACAATCTCTGGTGTGAGTGCCGCGAAAGGAATGATTGCATCCAGCCGGTTGCGGAATTCCGGGGTGAACAGCTTCTTCACCGCCTCCTCATCCTCGCCAATACGCACCTCACGGCCAAAGCCGATTCCGGGCTTCTGCATATCCGCAGCACCCGCATTGGTGGTCATGATCAAGATGACGTTGCGGAAATCCACCTGCTTGCCGTTATGGTCGGTCAGCTTTCCATGGTCCATGATCTGGAGCAGAATGTTGAACAGATCCGGATGCGCCTTCTCGATCTCATCCAGCAGCAGCACGCAATGCGGATGCTGGTCGATCGCGTCGGTCAGCATTCCGCCCTGGTCGAACCCTACATAGCCCGGAGGTGCTCCGATCAGCCTAGAGACCGAATGCCGTTCCATGTACTCGGACATATCAAACCTTGTCAGCTCAATGCCCAGCGTGGAGGCCAATTGCCGCGCCACCTCGGTTTTGCCCACCCCCGTAGGGCCGGAGAAGAGGTAGTTGCCAATCGGCTTCTCAGGGTCGCGCAAGCCAGCGCGGGAGAGTTTCATCGCGGCGGACAGCGCTTCGATGGCGGCATTCTGGCCGAACACCATGCTCTTCAAATCGCGCTCCAGATGCCGCAGCACCTCCTTATCATCGGTTGAAACCGATTTAGGCGGAATCCGGGCGATCTTGGAAACCATGTCCTCGACATCCTTCAAGGTCACGGTCTTGCGGCGCTTGGTCTCCGGCAGCAGCATCCGCGCCGCACCGGCTTCGTCGATCACGTCGATCGCCTTGTCCGGCAGCTTGCGGTCGTTGATGTATTTCGCCGAAAGCTCCACCGCGGCGCGGATCGCGTCATCTGTATAGCGGACCTTGTGGTGCTTCTCGTAGGCCGTCTTCAAGCCCCGCAGAATTTTCACCGTATCCTCGATCGAGGGCTCGTTCACGTCGATCTTCTGGAAGCGCCGCACCAGCGCGCGGTCTTTCTCAAAATAATTGCGGAACTCCTTATAGGTGGTGGAGCCGATGCAGCGCAGCGTGCCCTGAGCCAGAGCGGGCTTGAGCAGGTTGGAGGCATCCATCGCCCCGCCAGATGTGGCGCCCGCGCCGATGACGGTGTGAATCTCGTCGATGAACAAGATCGCGCCGGGGTTGGCCTCCATCTCCGTCACCACCGCCTTCAGCCGCTCCTCGAAATCACCCCGGTAACGCGTGCCAGCCAGCAGCGCCCCCATATCCAGCGCGAAGATGGTGGCGTTCAGCAGCACTTCTGGCACATCGCCGTCGATGATGCGCTTGGCCAGCCCCTCGGCAATGGCGGTCTTGCCCACGCCGGGGTCGCCCACATAAAGCGGGTTGTTCTTGGTGCGGCGGCAGAGAATCTGGATGGTCCGCTCAATCTCGTGCTCACGCCCGATCAGCGGGTCGATCTTACCTTCCTTGGCCTTCTTGTTGAGGTTGATGCAGTAATTCGAGAGCGCATCCTGGCCGCGCTTGGCGCTGCCCTTTTCCTCGCGCTCGTTCGATTCGTTTGGCTCGGCCGAGCCCGTGGGCGGGCGCACGGCAGATTTGCCGGGGCTCTTGGCGATGCCATGGGAGATGAAATTCACCGCGTCCAGCCTGGTCATGTCCTGCAATTGCAGGAAATACACGGCATGGCTCTCGCGTTCAGAGAACAAGGCCACCAGCACATTCGCACCAGTCACCTCATCGCGCCCGGAAGATTGCACATGAATGGCCGCGCGCTGCACCACGCGCTGGAAACCGGCGGTGGGCTTGGGGTCGCCGCCGCGGTCGGTCGCCAAACCGGCCAGATCCTTATCCAAAAACTCGGTCAGATCCTTTCTGAGCTTCTCGATATCCACGCCGCAGGCGCGCAGCACGGTCAGCGCGTCCTGGTCGTCCACGAGCCCGAGCAGCAGATGCTCCAGCGTCGCGTATTCGTGTTTCCGGTCGGCGGCCAAGGACAGGGCCCGATGGAGAGTCTGTTCTAGGTTGCGAGACAGCATGGATTCAAACCGTTCCTTCACGCCGAAACCCGGCGCTCTTATTTCCGGACACTCCATCTGCCTGTCCGGCCGGCATCTCCGTGGCCCAGCCCATGAGAGCGGCACTGAACCGTACACTCTTACATGGGATTGGGATCGTAAAATAAAGTGTCATTCTTTCTCAATCGTGCATTGCAGCGGGTGCTGGTTCTGCCGCGCCAGATCCATCACCTGAGTTACCTTGGTCTCAGCCACCTCGTATGTATACACCCCGCAAACCCCTACGCCGCGCCGGTGCACATGCAGCATAATCTGCGTCGCCTGGTCGCGGTTTTTCTGGAAAAACCGTTCCAGCACATGCACCACGAACTCCATCGGCGTGTAGTCGTCGTTCAGCATCAGAACCTTATACATCGTGGGCTTGCGCGTTTTCGGGCGCGGTTTCACCACCACGCTCGCATTCGGCCCCTCTGATCCCTTGCGTTTGTCGTTTTCACTCATTCACCGAATACCTTCAGCAACCACTGCGGCCGCCTCCTTCGTAGCAGACGCCCCGCGGGCACCCTTATCTGCCACCACCTTGTAGCAAAGCATATCGAAAGCAAGCCCGGCTATCAAAGAGCGTTTTACCCATCCACAAAAAAACATGTGTTCATGAACAGGGGCTTTCACCGGCGGCGGCCTTCTCAAAAAAAAACCGGCCCCATCCGGAGCCGGTTTCCCGCGAATCCATGCCCCGGCGCCAAGCGCGGGGCATGATCTTAATTTATGGCGCCTTGCCAAACGTCTCTACGGCCAGGGTTATCCGGGCGGCAAGCGGCGCCACGGCATTTTCCGCCAGCTTCATTGAGGCATCGGCAAATTTATTGCTCTCGGCAACGGCTTTTTCGATGCTGGACCGGGCAAAACCGGTCTGCAGATCTACGGCCTCTTTCACGGATTTCACGCCCATCAGCGACTTGCCAAACGCCACCGTATCTTCAACGGTTGCCTTGGACGAGGCCGCGACGTGCTTTGAAATATCCTGGAAGCCAGCCACGTAAATCTGCGAGGCTTTCATGAAAGCCTCCAGATTGCCCTGGCCGAACGCCAGCAGATCCTCAGAGGTTTTCATGGCTTTTTCAACGCCTTCCTTCAACTTGGCCTGAGATGTCTCCAGGCCCTTTGTGGCTTTTTCAATCCCTTCGCGCACAGCGGAGAGGGATGATTCAAATGTCTTCGCCGATACGTCAGCCACGCTCTCGGTGGAACTGGCGGCACCCGCGGTTTTGGCTTTCGTCGCGCTCATCTAGGTTTGCTCCCGCTATGATGATGAACATCGCTGCATAGCTCCAACCGTCGAGCAATCACGGCGCATACCGCAATGCAGCAAAAACCTTATAGTGAAGAACCCTTCCCGCCGTCAAGAAAAATTGTGCAACGCACAAAATCATGGCCGCAACGCCCCTCCGCCCCTTCACTGGCGCGCAAAAT